>BQMV01000157.1 GCA_022181005.1 Anaerolineaceae bacterium
TAGTTTTTTTTTTTTCAAGCAGAAGACGGCATACGAGATAAGGCCACGTGACTGGAGTTCAGACGTGTGCTCTTCCGATCTTCTTCGGCAACATACCCCAGACCGCTTCGCGCAACACACGATAAGGGTGTTTCTCTAACTGGTCGCGCAGGCTCACCGATTTGAGTCCGCCGGGGTAGCTCGAGTGACGATGATACATCTTCGTCGTCAGCTTCGATTGCGTCTTCGTGCCGGTGACGGTTACGCGTTCGGCATTAATCACAACGACAAAGTCGCCCATTTGCACGCCGGGTGTGAAAGTGGGTTTATGCTTTCCAAGCAACGCATGAGCGATGCGCGTCGCCACGCGCCCAAGGTTTTGTCCTTCAGCGTCTACAAGCAGCCATTGGCGCTCGATCTCGCTTGCTTTCGGATAGTACGATTTGTACACGTTCAGTCTCTCCGTTTCTTTCGTTCTTTCTTTCTATAATATCTAATATATTGACTCTTGATATTGTACTGCAATAAGCGTTAACCCACACGCGGGAGCAAGACCGGCAGGGAGCGCGCTTCGTTCGCGCCTTGCGGTTGGCTTCAAACTTTCAGCGATTGTTTCCGCCGAAATCTTTCGTTGCCCTACAGCCGCCTGAACAAAGACCATTCGCCGCGCCATACGGTATAGAAAAGAATCCGCTTCCACATCGAACTGCCACTGGTCCTCTTCTATGCGAGTCCAAGTCGCCTTCGTCACTGCTCGCGCCGTCGTTCCATTCGGAGACGTTGGCGAACCGAAAGCAAAGAAATCATGTTCGCCTAGAAACATCTGCGAGGCTTCCCTGAGCAAGTCATCATCGAGAGCGGAATTTAATCTCCATGCGAAACGTTCCCGCATCGGGTCGCGCAATGCGCCGCAAAACAACCGATACCGATACGTTCGCGATACAGCGTCGAAGCGTGGGTGAAAATCACCACGAACGACTTTGGCGCCCCAGATCGCCATATCTTTCGGCAGCGTCGCGTTCAGAGCGCGAATAAGGTCTTCGTCTGTATGTCGCCATTCGAGGTCGCACGCGGCAACTTGTCCCGTCGCATGAACGCCGGTGTCCGTCCTCCCTGAGAGGAGCGCCGAACGATCCGTCCATCCGAGTCCGCGCAAGGCTTTTTCCAGTTCGCCTTGCACCGTTCGTTTTTTTGCCTGCCGCTGACTTCCGAAAAAGTTCGCGCCGTCGTAGGCAAGAGTCAATTGGTAACGTGCCATGATTAGAGAATAGACTCTACTCTCTAATCCTTATTCTTCCACTAATTCGAGAATTACCATCTCCGCCGAATCGCCTGTGCGCGGACCGAGTTTCAACATACGCGTGTACCCGCCGTTGCGGCTGGTAAAGCGCGGGGCGATATCGTCGAACAATTGCTTGATGACCTGATTGTCGCCCAATTTAGAAACGGCAAGGCGCCGCGCATGAATTTTTTGTTCGGGGGTCGCTTCAACGCTATTGCGCGCCAGCGTGATCAATCGTTCCGCATCGCCGCGAATGGCGGCGGCTTTCGCGCGCGTGGTGCGAATGCGCCCATGCGTGAAAAATTGTTTGATAAGGTTGCGCCGCAACGCTGTGCGCGCTCCCGACGTTCGCCCTAACCGGTAACCAGAAATTTGATGTCGCATTACAAATTACTCCGCAGAATTCGTTTCGTCTTTGAGATAGCCTTTTTCGCTCATTTTTTGGCGCAGTTCGTCAAGGCTCTTCTCGCCAAAATTGCGGATGGACATGACCGCGTTTTCGCCTTTCTCAAGTAAGTCGAGCACATCGCCAACGGTGGCAATGCCCGTACGTTTGAGCGAGTTAAACACCCGCACCGAGAGATCGAGCGCTTCAACCGGCGTGTCCATCAGTTCGCTGTTTGCGCGGCTTCCGCCTATTTCTTTTTCGACGGCAATAGTCAACGATTCTTCGTTGACGCCGGCGATATAGCGCAAGTGATCAATGATTAATCGCGCAGCGCCGCTCAAGGCGCGCTCTGGCGAGATCGAGCCGTCTGTCCAAATCTCAAGATTCAGTTTGTCGTAGTTCGTGCTCTGCCCCACGCGGGCCGAGGTCACTTCCCAATTCACGCGTTTCACCGGGCTGTAGATCGCGTCAATCGGCAGTTCGCCAATAGGCATATGGCCGCTGCGTTCGTTAGCGGGCGAGTAGCCGCGTCCGCGCTCGACCGTGAATTCAAGGTCTAACTTGGTTTTAGGGTTATCCACCGTGAAAAGGAAGAGTTCGGGGTTCACAACTTCGATCTCAGCGGGGGTGATAATATCCGCCGCCGTGACCGTTCCTTCGCCGCGCACTTCCAAGTGCATTCGAGCGCTGTCCACTCCATCCAACTTGAGCCGCAGTTGCTTAACCTGCAAGATCACCTGGATGACGTCTTCGCGCACGCCGGGGATTTCGCTAAACTCGTGCAACACATCCGCGATTCGAATCGCGGTGACGGCGGCTCCTTCAAGAGAAGAGAGCAGCACACGCCGCAAAGCGTTTCCTAAGGTAACGCCATAGCCGCGCTCCAGCGGGCTGATAATAAATTTGCCATAGTTTCGAGCCTCAGCCTCACGCTCGATCTTCGGCATGACCATATTCATGATACCCGTCACGGTTCACCTCTATGCTTCGCTAATCTTTGCGGCGGGAAATATTCGCCGCCGTTCCAACTACTACCGTGAGTAGTATTCTACGATCAATTGCTCGTTCAAAGTCCCGTCAATTTCAGGGCGCTCAGGCAAACGTTGAATCGCGCCCGTTAACTCTTTCGAGTCGCGGCTCAACCAGCTGGGCGATGTGCGCGCCTCAGCCAGATCGCCAAGTTCTTTGAAGTAAGATAGTTTGCGCGAGCCTTCGCGCACCGTAACCGTATCGCCCTGATTCAATAGCATCGAGGGAACGTCGGCGCGGCGACCGTTGACCGTAAAGTGACCGTGAGCCACCAACAAACGCGCCTGAGGGCGGCTCGATGCGAATCCGAGACGGAAGACCACGTTGTCTAAACGCGACTCAAGGATTTGCAACAAGTTCAAGCCGGTCAAGCCGCGGCGTTGAAGGGCAATCTCATAATAGCGACGGAACTGCCGCTCAAGAACGCCGTACACACGGCGCGCGCGTTGCTTCGCGCGCAACTGACGGAGGTAATCGGACTCGCGTCCCATGCGGCTGCCGCCGCCTCGGCTGCCCGTGCGCCCGTGCTGCCCAGGCGCAAAACTGCGCCTTTCAAACGCACATTTCGGGGTAAAACAGCGCTCCCCTTTTAAGTACAATTTCTCGCCTTCGCGCCGGCAAAGTTTGCAAGCCGGACTAAGATTTTTTGACATAATTTACTATCCTCTATATCGGACTACACGCGCCGCTTCTTAGGCGGACGACAACCATTGTGCGGGATCGGGGTAATATCGGAGATCAAACGCACTTTCAGTCCCATCGCCTGCACTGCGCGAATGGCGTTCTCGCGGCCAGGTCCAGGTCCCTTAACGTACAGTTCAACTTCCTGAATTCCGAATTGCTGCGCGGCTTTAATCGCCTGCTCAGCCGCCAAACGCGCTGCAAAAGGCGTGCTTTTCCGAGAGCCTTTGAAACCCGCTGAGCCGGAGCTTCCCCACGCCAGCGTATTACCGTCCATATCGGTGACGGTGATAATAGTATTGTTGAACGAGGCAAAGATATGCACCTGCCCCGCCGACAATACGCGTTTGACTTTCTTGGCGCCGGTTGTGCGGCGCGCGGAACGAACGCTTTGAGCCATAATTCTCCTGCCTCTTTACTTCTTTGCGCCGCGGCGTTTTCCGCGACCAGCGACGGTTTTCTTGGAGCCCTTGCGGGTGCGCGCGTTGGTTTTCGAACGCTGTCCGCGGACAGGCAGGTTGCGACGATGACGCAAGCCGCGATACGATCCGATTTCGATCAATCGCTTAATGCTCATTTGCACATCGCGACGCAAGTCGCCTTCCACTTTGTAGTTCTTGCCGATAAATTCGCGGATCGCCGAAACATCCGCCTCGGTCAAGTCTTTCACCCGCACATCGGGATTCACGCCCGTTTGCGCCAAGATCGCGCGCGCGCGCGTTGAGCCGATACCGTATAAATAAGTTAGACCTACTTCCACGCGCTTGTTGCGCGGGAGATCAACGCCTTCAATTCTCGCCATGGTTCACACTATCCCTGTCGTTGCTTATGTTTTGGATTTTCGCAGATCACATAGATTCTGCCTTTGCGCCGAATGATTCTACATTTGGCGCAGCGTTTCCGTATGGACGGTGATACTTTCATTACAATTACTCCTAACCTCTTCTTTCAAAAACCGAAGTATTAATTATACACGCACTGCATTCTTTCGTCTAGCCAATTCGCCGCGCCGGATCATAGGGCAGTCAGGATGAGAGGTTCTCCTTCGGTGACGGCTACCGTATGTTCAAAGTGCGCCGTCAATGATCCATCCGCCGACACAACCGTCCACTGGTCTGACAGCACGCGCGTTTCCGCTGTGCCAATCAATACCATCGGTTCAATGGCGATTGTCATACCGGGCTTGAGCGGCATTCCGCTTCCAGCCTTGCCGTAATTCGGCAGTTGCGGTCCTTCATGCATCTGCCGTCCTACGCCGTGACCCGTATATTCACGGGTGACGTAGTAACCGCGACTTTCCACATAATTTTGTATCGCCGCAGAGACGTCGCCAGTCCGATTGCCGACTCGCATTTGCGCGATGCCAGCGCGCAACGCTTCTTCTGTGACGTTCAACAGGCTCTGCGCTTCGGGCGAGATCGCTCCCACCCCGGCAGTAAACGCCGAATCGCCTACGAACCCGCCTAAAATCGCGCCGCAATCAATCGAAACGATATCGCCCTCTTTGAGTATCCGCTTCTTACTCGGAATCCCATGGACGAGTTGTTGATTGACGCTAGTCGTGATCGAGGCTGGGAACGGAGGGTATCCGTAGCCTTTGAACGGCGACACGCTATTGTGTTTCTTCAGCGCTTCCTCAGCAGCCGCGTTGAGATCGGCGGTAGAAACACCCGGTTTTAAAAGATCTTTTACTGTCGCCAAAACCTCCGCATTAACGCGTCCCGCTTCGCGCATAATTTCCAACTCGGCGGCGCTTTTGATGTGAATTTGGCGAGCCCAACTCATGATTCGTTCTTCAAGGCGTCCATCAGTTCTTGCGTCACTCGCTCGATGGACTGCATACCGTTGATTTCGACCAGTTTACCAAGTTCGCGGTAATGCGCGATTAATGGCGTAGTTTGTTCCATATAGACCACGATCCGATATTTGACCGTCTCCGCTTTATCATCGTCGCGCTGATACAACTCGGAGCCGTCGAAATCGCAAACGCCTGATTCTTTAGGCGGGCTGAATTTCTCATTAAAGATATGCCCGCTCGCCCGGCATGTCCAGCGTCCGCCCAGACGATCTACCAACACGTCTTGTTGGGCGTTGATGAGCGGCACGACGTTGACTTGCCCGTTGAAACCGCTCAGCATGACTTCAAGCGCTTCCGCTTGCGCCGGAGTGCGAGGGAAGCCGTCGAGGATGGCGCCCGCTTTACAGTCTGGACGACTGAGCCGGTCTTTGATCATTGCGATCGTTACATTATCCGGCACAAGGTCGCCTCTGTTCATATACGTTTGGGCGAGTTTGCCCAACTCCGTTTGTTTTTTAATGTTCTCACGGAACAAATCGCCCGAGGAGATATGGGCGAGACCTGTACGACGCGACAAACGACTCGCTTGCGTTCCTTTGCCGACGCCCGGCGGACCTAGAAGGACGATGTATTTCGCCATGCGCCTTCCTAACTAATGAGCAGTTTTTCCTGATAGCCGTGCAATTTCAGCTCGGCTTCAATGTTCATGAACAGGTCGCGAACGACGCCAACCACAATTAAGAGCCCAGAGGAGGAAACCAGAAATAGACCCGCGTTGCTTCCCGCCGCCGGCAAAATTAATTGCAGCAAGAATGGCATGATCGCAACCGCTCCAAGCAACAGCGCGCCCGGAAGCGTGATGCGGCTCTGAATGCGACTCAAGTACCGCTGCGTCGCCGCGCCTTCCGGCACGCCGGGAATCTGCGCGCGCTGGCGTTTGAGGTTTTCGCCGTAGTTTTGTTGGTCGAAAAGCACCGC
>BQMV01000158.1 GCA_022181005.1 Anaerolineaceae bacterium
CGCCCCTTCACGTTCGAAGGCGGTCGCCGGCTTTCTTCCGCTGAATCGGGCATTGACAAACTCAAGGAACATGCGGATACGCTGATTGTGATCCCGAATGACCGTTTGCTGCAAATTGCCGATAAGCGCGCCAGCCTGCAAGATGCGTTTCGTCTCGCAGACGATGTGCTTCATCAGGGCATTCAAGGCATCTCCGAGTTGATCACCATCCCCGGCTTGATTAACCTCGACTTTGCCGATGTGCGCGCGATTATGTCGGAGGGCGGCGCCGCCCTTATGGCGGTTGGGACTGGGACAGGCGATGAGCGCGCGCGCAAAGCCGCTGAAGACGCGATCTCATCCAAACTGCTTGATATCACGATTGACGGCGCGCGCGGCGTGTTATTTAATGTTACCGGCGGACCGAATATGACCCTCTTCGAGGTGAACCAAGCCGCGGCAATTATCCGCGAAACGGCGCACCCCGATGTGAATATGATCTTTGGCGCGGTGATTGACCCGAACATGGGCGATGATATCCGCATTACGGTGATCGCGACCGGCTTTGAGCGCAACTCAATGCCGCGCCGCGCGCTGGAACGCAACACGCGCGAGAACAAACGAACGCAAGCGGATGTATTCTCGCGCCCGCTCGAATCGGTTTCGGTTCAAGCCGACGTTCAAACTGGCGAAACAAAATCGGCTCCATTGCCTCCTCTTAATAAGGACGATCTCGATATTCCGACCTTTTTGCGGAATCGAAGATAATATTTTGTAGGCGGCAGAACGCCGTCTCTGCAAGTCAAACAATCGAGTTAAGTTCGCCTCCTTAGCCGGAGCGATTCGGGTGTGTCTGGGCGAGATGCATCGAATCGCTCTGTGCATTTAATGGATTGCAGCTGAGTCGGCGCAACTTTTATTGTTTTCGAAATATAATCAGGTGAGATATAATTGCATTGTAAAGCGACTAAAGCATGAAAGTTCTTGTTCTCAATAACGACTTAGTAGCGCGCGCCGTGATTCAGCAGACGTTGCAGGCGAGCGGACATGAAGCGGTTGGCGCCGAAGACAGCGACACGGCTCTGTTTCTCCTTAAAAATGGAGAATTCCGTTTTATTATCGCCGATTACGATAACACAGACGGAAACGATAAAGGATTCATCCATAAAGCGCGAAACATAGGGCAGGCGGACTACGCGTACATCTTGTTGATCGTTAATAAAACGCAAGCCGTTAACGCGGCGACGTCGCATCTGGGCGCGGACGATTATCTTAGTAAACCTATTGTGCCCGCCGAATTGAAATTGCGCGTGTCTATCGGCGAACGTATCCTTGCTCTCGGCGATAACCTTGTCCATGCGAAAGAAACGCTCGATCATCTCGCAATGGTGGATGTTTTGACGGGCGCATTGAACCGCATCGCTTTTATGATCTTTTCGCGCGGCGAACTTGAGCGCGCTCGACGCGCTCAGGCTTCGTTGAGTTTGATTGCGTTCAACGTGGATAATTTCAAAGCTATTAATGAAAAGTACGGGCGCGACGTTGGCAACGACGCGTTGACGGTCATCGCGCAAGGCATTCGTGAAAAGAGCCGTCCGTATGACGGGTTGGGACGCCTTGATGCGGATGTGTTTATGCTTATCTTGCCCGGTGTGATCGGCGCCGATGCCGAGAAGATCGCCGCTCGTATTATCAAAAGTATTGCGAATACGCAAATCTCCCTGCTGGACGGCGCAGAATTAAAAGTCAACGTACGGGCTGGCATCGCCTCTTCGTCGCGCGTTACCGTCTCTACGGAGATGGACGCGCTGATCGAACGCGCAAATGAAGCCGTGGCGATGGCGAAGCGCGAGGACGGGGATCAAATTTACACAATCTATGTGTGAGGCGTTACGCGCCGAAGAATTGCAGAAGAAACAGCGCGATCATTCCCGCTAGAATGGTCGCGAATGTATTCCGGCTGACCCATGCGGCGACAATGGCGATCAGCCCGGCAAGCAGACGATGATTCTCGAGGGAAAAGGAGAGCGCGCCTTCGCGTAAAAATAATTCGGGGAAAACGATGGCGGATAATACCGCCGGGGGAACATAATGCAGAGCTTTGCGCATTATTTCTGGGATGTGAAATTTACCGAACAAATAGATCAGAGAAAATCGGGTCCCAAAAGTGATTAACCCGCCGAGCGCCATAATAAGCCAAATGTTCATGAATCCCCCGATAAGCGCGCGCCGACTGTCTTGTTCTCCAGGAGCGTTCCTACGATGATGCCCGCCAATGCTGCGATGAGCAAACCCAATTTATAGGGGAGCGCGTATGTTGCAAGCGCTGTGCCTCCGGCAGTCAACGCGGCGGCGATCGCCGGACGAGTCTTCAACGCCGGCACAACCATCGCGATGAATGTCAGCGGCAGGGCAAAATCTAGCGACCATGAATCGGGAATTGCCGCGCCGAGAAGGATGCCTGTCGCTGTGCTGAACATCCAGATCGCCCATAATGCGAGTCCCGCGCCCAGCATAAACCAGTGACTTTCCGGTTGCAGTTTATTGATTTCATAGTGGATGATGCTGGGAGCGTAGGCTTCATCAGTGAGCAGGTAGCTTAGTAAGGCTTTCCAACGCGTCGGCAGCGAAGCAAGATAAGGGGCGAGCGAAGCGGAATAGAGCATGTGCCGCAAGTTGACTACGGCGATCGTCAGTACAATCACGAAGCCGGGCGCAGTATTTTTAATCAATTGCGTCGTAATGAACTGCGCTGAACCCGCGAATACGATCGGAGACATCATCTGCGCTTCAACGGCGGATAGCCCCGCCTCGATAGCGAGCGCGCCGTAGATCATACCAAACGGGAAAACGCCGATCAACAGCGGGAACTCTGCGCGAATTCCCGCCCAGAAATATTTGTTTTTAAGGCTGGTCATCGGGTAAGTATAGCCGAACCCGGCTGCCTCGTAGAATAGGTTTTTGAGCGGCAGATTTATCCAGCCAGTCGAATTTTCACGGTTATGGAGATATATTCCACTTTAATGATACATAGAAAGCAAGGATCAATAACAAGATTGCAAACGCGTTGAAAAAGACGCCGATCTCCGTCGTTTCGCGCGCGATGGCGAGAGACATAGGCAGGTTATGAAAGATAGTTTGTAATTCTTCGGCGCTGGTTGCGGCGGAGTAGACGCCGCCGGTCATTTCTGCAATTTGCCGTAAAGTGAATTCATCCAATTCGATGGAGCCTAACCGTCTGCCGCCAAAGCCAAAATTAGGGAAACTAAACTGATCGGCGCTGGCAAATAAGTCGCCGCAGATTAAAGGCGAAGTATTGTTAACCGTTCCAAACCCAATCGTGTACAGACGGATGCCGCGCGCCGCCGCTTCGTTGGCTGCTATAAATGGCGAGGGCCCGGCGTTGCTTGAACCGTCAGTCAGAAGCACGATCATGTGCGGCGCAGATTCGCCCGGCGGCGAAGGTTGAGCGGGAACGTTTAACTGAACCGGTGGAACGCGGCTGTCCGCTTCGGCGATCGCGTCAATTGAACGCAGGATGGCGCTGCCGATCGCTGTGCGCCGCCCGGGCGTGAGTGAATGGATCGCATGTGTCAATGCCGTTCGATTTCTGGTCGGCGCTTGAATTAATTCGGCAAAACCGGCGAAAGCGACAACGCCGATTTGCGTATCTTTGCTTTGACTTTGAATAAAATTGAGCGCGGCTTGTTGTGCGGCGGTCAGGCGGTTAGGCGGGATGTCGGTCGAACACATGCTGAGCGATACGTCCATTGCGAGAATGATCGTCGCACGGTTGGATGGGACCGTAACTTCGGCGGTAGGGCGCGCAAGCGAAAACGTCAGACTTGTTAGCGTGAGTAGAAATAAGGCGAACGGCGCGTGTCTGCGCCACTTTGACTGATGCGCCGCTGCTTCCCGTATCAACGACAGGCTTGAATAACGAACGACGAAGCGTTTGCGCCGTTTTAAGATCAATAGATATGCCGCCGCTAGGATAGGTATGAAAATGAGCAGCGAGAGAAAGCCCGGTCGCAATAGACTCATGGCGCCCGTCCGAACCAGAGCAGCGAAAGCGCGCCCCCAGTGAAAAGGAATAGCATGGCTATCCCTGCGAACAGCGAGGTTAGTTCCGATTCTTCCGCGCGGATGATTAATTTCGGTCGAAGCGCACTGTAAATTCCACGCAACTGATTCTCGTCGCCGGCGTTGTAATACGTTCCGCCGGCGGCATTGGCGACAGCCCGCAACATCGGTTCGTCCAATTGCGTGTGGACGGTAAACCCATCTATGGTTAGAGCGGTTCCCGCGACAGAACCGACGCCCACCGTATAAACGCGGACTCCCAGATTAGCGGCAAGGTCCGTGGCGATGATTGGATCCGGTTCTTGATTATTTTCGCCGTCTGAAAATAGGATGATCGCGGCGTGCGGATACCAGCCTTGCGGACTGGCGCCGGGCAGCAGCGAGAAATTGGGCGGCGGTTGAGCGCTGTTGAGGACGTTGCTTGTTTGCAGAAACGGCGGATCACCCGCATCTACTGCGACTGTGTTAAGTGCGACCAGAATCCCGTTGCCGACCGACGTGCCGCGCCGCGGCGCGAGGCGTTGAATCGTATCAACGATCTCGGCGCGCTGATCGGTCGGAGTTTGTACGGTCACGCCGCTGTCGCTGAAGGCGGTCACGCCGATGCGTATGTTGGCGGGCTGACGGTTTACAAAATTGAGCGCGGCGATTTTTGCCGCTTCCATGCGCGTTGGATTTACATCGTCCGCCGCCATGCTGCCGGAGATGTCGAACGTGAGAACGACTACGCCTTCTATGCGCGGCAGGCGGAGCGCGGCTTGCGGGCGTGCGAGAGAGAAGATTAAAATTACGGCGCCGATGAGGAATAGAATCGCAGGCAGCGAATGCTGCGCAGGCGCGCGCCCAGATGAGTCGCGTACGATACCAAAGTTCCCATAGTGCGCGGCGGATTCGCGTTTCCGTTTTTGGATTCGTTGATACGCCCAGATCAATAACGGAACGCTCAATAACAAGTAGAGGAGGGATGACCAGATGAATGACATGGGAATCGGTGAGTAGAGAATGGAAAGTAGAGCGTAGTTATCTGACCTCTGTTCTCTATTTCTCTTTTTATCTGTTAATCTAGTTCTTTCTAACCTGCCGTCTTTGCTTTGCAAATTTTACAATCGAACGAACGAGATCGTCTTCCGTCGAGAGTTGCAACACATCTATGCCAGCGCGCCGGAACGCTTCCTTCAATTTTTTTTCACGTTGTTGCGCGGCGGCGAAAAACTTTTTTCGGAATTTTGCATCGTGCGTATCCACGAATAGCTGCGCCCCGGTCTCGGCGTCTTCCATTATTGCCATGCCGATGTCGGGCAACTCCTCCTCGCGCGGATCGTACAACCGTACCGCAATCGTCTCGTGCCGCCGACCCAACAGACTCAACGAGCGCTCCCAGCCCGGCTCGCTGATAAAATCGGAGACAACAAAAACAAGCGAGCGTCGCTTGATTGAGTTCAACGCGCCGTCGAAAAAAGATTTGAGATTCGTGAACTGTGATCGCGTCATGCGCGGCTGTTTCATCATATCGTTGATGAGGCGCAGCGTCTGTACTTTTCCGCCTCGCGCCGGGACCGTGTGCTGGATTCCGCTCCCGAACATCATCGCCCCCACGCGGTTTCCATGGCGCGTGAGTAATCTCGCAAAGACGGTTGCAAAATCAATGAGTACCGCCCGCTTTTCACGCGATGATTGC
>BQMV01000159.1 GCA_022181005.1 Anaerolineaceae bacterium
TGTTGCAGATTATGTTTTTTTTTTTTTTTTCAAGCAGAAGACGGCATACGAGATAAGGCCACGTGACTGGAGTTCAGACGTGTGCTCTTCCGATCTCTAACGCCGCGCCCATCTCGTGCAAGTAGGGCAGGATAGGATAACGCGCGGCAAGTTCTTCCGGCAGTTGGCTGCGTTGTTGTCGGATGTCGTTCCAATCCGCATCGCCAGTAAGATGAATAACCTCGAACGCAGTCAGCAGATCGCGCAAGTTATTGGCGACGGCTATGTTGATCGAATGCGCGCCTTGGCTGCCGCCGAACGCCAACAGGATGGGCAACCGCCCAGCAAGTTTGAAGCGGCGAAGCGCCGTTTCGCGCTCCCAAAGCGTCAGGTCTGAACGAAGCGGATAGCCGGTCTCGATCACCTCTTTGGTAAAGCGTCTTTGGGTTTGGCCGGTAGTCGCCATAATTTTATCGGCGAAACGCGCCAACGAACGCAGCGCCAAGCCGGGTTCAATATCAGGCACAAACAGCGCAGTGGGAACTGAATGACCCGCCAACGCGACCGGCGCCGCGACATACCCTCCGGTGAAGAATAGAACGTCCGGCTTGAATTCGTGAATGATGCGACGCGCGGCAATCACGCCTTGCGCCAACCGCCAAAGGTTGCGCGGCAGGCGCGCAATGCCCACGCCATGGACTCCCGCCGCGGGTATGCTCCGAAAAGCAATGCCCTGACGTTCAACCAGAGACGCTTCGATTCCGCCGTCGCTCCCCACCCAAAGCGTATTCACATCGGCGATCTTAGCCGTTAGCGCGCTGTGAACGGCGAGAGCGGGATACACGCCGCCTCCCGTTCCACCGGCGCAAATCAACAACCGCACCGAAAGACCTCCATTCATCTTCTTCCAAATTTTTTATCTCAACGCCTTGACGCGAGATATTCAGCACAATCCCTACGGCGCATAAAGTCGAAACGAGATTTGAACCTCCAGCGCTGACAAACGGCAAAGCATTCCCAGCGAAAGGCATCAAGCCCACCATCACCGCCATATTAATGACCGCCTCAAGCGCGATCCAAAATGTAACGCCAGAAGCAAGCAACGTGCCGAGCATATCCGGGGCGCGGCGCGCAATGACCAGCCCGCGCCAGATTAACGCGCCGTATAAAGCAATTAACAATGCCGATCCAAACAAGCCTAATTCTTCGGCGACAACGGCGAAGATGCTGTCTGTCGGCGCGAACGGCAAACCGGTTAGCTTCGTATTCGCCTGCCCTACTCCTACGCCAAAGATGCCGCCTTTAACGATCGCTTCGAACGACCGCCGAACATGATAGGAAGCGTTGGTCGGGTTTTGAAAGCCAGCGATGAAAGAGCCTACACGGTCGCGTCCCGTATCGCTGAACTGCACTACGACCCAACCGATCACAAGCGCAAGCGCAAGCAGAAAAACGATCTGTTTCATATCTGCGCCGGCGAGGAAGAATAACAACCCGCCAAGGATCAATACCGTGCCAGCCGCGCTTAAATCGGGTTGTAAATAAATCAAACCGCCGATAATGCCGAGGATCACGCCGAGCGGAATCAAGCCGAAGCCCACACGATGCAATTCGTCGCGTTTAGCGTACAGCCACACCGAAAGATAGATCACTGCCATAAGCTTCGCAAGTTCCGAAGGTTGGTATGAGCCTTGGAACAACGTACGCGTCGCTCCGAGACGAATCTCATTAATGAGCAACACCGCCACAAGCAAGCCGATCGTCCCCAACATAGCGAACACGATCAACTTGCGCCAGAGATGATAATCAAACAAAGAAAGGATAAACGCAGCGACAACGCCGATGCCGAGCCAACGCAATTGGCGCAAGAACATATAGGCGGCTGATCCGTATTCATTAAATGAGTAATCAAACGAAGCGGAATACAACATGATCAAGCCGAAGACCGTTAACGCAATCACGGTCAACAACAGCGGCATATCCAAGCCGCGCCCGGCGGCTCTTGAAAGCGAAAAGCGAAAACGATCGTTTACGAAAGTTTGTGAACCCATTCTCGAAACCTTTCTCCGCGTTCTTCAAAATCCTTGAACTCGTCAAAACTTGTGCCGCCCGGCGAGAACAGCACAACGTCGCCCGGCTGAGCGATCTTCGCGGCTTTGAGGATCGCCTCGCGCAATCCGTGTGCGCGCGTGATCGGAGTCCGCTTCATTCCGACGGGTAGGCTGTTCGCCGTTCGTTCGATCTTCTCCGCCGCCTCGCCAAAGATCACTGCGTGATCCACGCGTTCATTGACGAGTCGCATTAAGCTTTCCCACGGAAGGTTTTTATCTCGTCCGCCAAGCAACAACACGATCGGCTCCTCAAACGCATGGATGACGGCAATCGTCCGCTCGGGCGCGCTAGCGATGGAATTGTTGTACCAGCGTACGCCATTCAGCTCGCGCACCAACTCCAAGCGATGCGGTACGCCGCGGAACTCTTCAGCCGCCGCAACCATCGCGTCTACCGGAAAGCCCGCCGCACGACCGATCGCAAACGCCGCCAGCGCGTTCGCCGCGTTGTACTCGCCGCGCAAATGAATTTTCTCACGCGCCATCAACCGGAATGACGCGCCATTTTCACGCAGAATTAACCAACCGTCATCCAAGTGTGCGCCATCTAAGCCTTCTTCAAGCGGACGCAGGCTGAAAGCGAACAATTTTCCTTTTACGGCGTCGCGCAACGCCCACGCGCCTACATCGTCGCAATTCAACACGGCAATATTTTCTTGCGATTGAAAATCCAAGATGCGCCTCTTCGCTGCCGTATACGCATCCATTGCGCCATGCCGGTCCAAATGATTCGGGGTAATGTTCAGAATCGCGGCAATGTCCGGCGAGAGAGTCATTTGTTCCAATTGAAACGAAGAAAGTTCAAGAATGGCAATATCTTCAGGCTTCATATCATCCACATAATTCAACAATGGATCGCCGATATTCCCGCCGACATACGCATTCTCGCCGTAAGTTTTCTTCGCCATCGCTCCTATTAACGTTGTCGTTGTAGTCTTACCCGCCGAGCCGGTAATGCCGACCGTCTTGCATGGAACGACCTCCATAAAGATCTGCGAATCGTTCGAGAGCGGAATCTCCCGCCTCATCGCCTCCGCTACGATCGGGAGCGTGAGCGGGACTCCGCCGGAGAGGCATAACACATCCGCCGAATCCAACAATTCAAGCGGATGCCCGCCAAGCGCCCAGTCAATTTGATATTCCGCAAGCGCCTCGCGCGCCGGGCGCAATTCTTCCGCTCTACGCATATCGCTGACCGCGACTCGCGCGCCATGCCGCGACAGCCAGCGCGCAAGAGCCAGCCCTTGCCGGGCAGCGCCTAGAATTAAAACGCGCTTCTCGTTCCAATCTGTTTTCATCGTTATATCAACGCCAGTCCCACGCCGATCATCCCGGCGAGCAAACCAATTAACCAAAAACGTTGCACAATCTGCGTCTCACTCCACCCAAGCAGTTCAAAATGCAAATGAATCGGAGCCATCTTGAAGAAACGTTTGCCTTTCGTAATGCGAAAGTACGCGATCTGAATGGATACGCTCAACGCCTCGCTCAACGGAATAATGGCGATAACCAGCAAGAGGGGCCAGTGACCGGTCATTAGCGCCACCACTGCCAACGCAGCGCCGAGCGCCATGGAGCCGGTATCGCCCATGATCAACTCGGCGGGATGCACGTTAAACCACAAGAAACCAAACAACGCGCCGACGACGATAAAACAGAATTGCGCGAGGTACACTTGTCCGCCGATCAACGCTACGCCGCCAAACGCGGCAAACGCCGTCGCAGAAATCAACCCAGCCAAACCATCCAAACCGTCGGTAAAGTTAACCGCGTTCGCTTCGCTGACGATCACAAATGCCGCAATTGGGATGTACCAAAGCCCCAAATCTATAGGCGATTTATAACCGGGCAGATACACATCCGGCGAACCGAGCAAATACTTCAATACAAACGCCGTCCCTACCGCGAGGACGACCTGAGCCAAGAATTTCGTGCGTATGCGCATGCCATCGCCGCGACGTTTTCCGCGAATCCCTTCCCAATCGTCAAGCGCGCCCAGAATGCCAAATAGAACCATCACGGTTAGCGGAACAAGCACCGAACGTCCGATCACATCGAGACCGATTACCGCTGCCGCGTTGAGCAGCCCGGTCAGCAATAACGTCGGCAAGATGAACATCACGCCGCCCATCGTAGGGGTGCCCATCTTAACGCGATGTTGATCTGGTTCCTCGACGCGAATAATCTTGCCGATCTTGAAATATCGCAACACGCGCAACAAAGGCGCGCCCCAGATGACGGTCATCACGAATGCGAACATCGCCAGTCCCAATACCAGCGCAGTATGTTTCATGAGCGCGTCTCCAACAAGTTGACGATGCGGTCCATGCGCAAACCATGCGAACCTTTGATCAATGCCACGTCGTTCGGCGACAGGTTGGCGCTCAGCCAATCCGCCGCCGGCCCGATCGCATCGAACTCTAACACCGACGATTTCTTCATGCCGGCTCGACGCGCAGCCTCGGCAATGATATGCGCACGCTCGCCCAGCGTAAGCAATACATCCGCCACTCGCGCTGCGCGCAAGCCGACCATCTCATGTCCCCCACGTTCATAGGGGCCCAGTTCAAACATATCGCCCAATACGGCGATCTTACGCCCGTCCAACTCGTCAAGCAGGTTCAACGCCGCAAGCATAGATTCAGGCGAAGCGTTATAGGTATCGTCCAGCAACAAAGCGCCGTTCGCACTTCGCACGGCAGTAAGCCGCAATTGCGTATGTCTTTGACTTAACCCCTCGAGAATCTCCTGCCAATTCATCCCCTCCATTAATCCGACCGCCGCAGCGCGCAATGCGGTATGCACCGAGTGCCGCCCGATCAGCGGGATTTTCACATGCAAGTTCTCGCCTTGATAATGCATCCGGAAACGGATTCCGTCCAAGCCCAACCCTTCAACTTGATCCGCCCATAAATGCGCCTCATGCGATAATCCATAGAAGAAGACGCGCGCTTTTGTTTTCTCTTCCATCCTGCGGACCCACGCATCGTCGAAGTTGAGGATTGCCACGCCTTCAGGAGCCGGCGGCAACGCCTGAACTAATTCCGCTTTGCCGCGCGCAATAGCTTCTTGCGACCCGGCGCGCTCCGCATGAACCGTGCCAATGTTCGTCACTACTCCTACTTGCGGAAGCGCGAGGTCGCACAAGAGCGCGATCTCGCCCGGAACATAGAAGCCCATCTCTAAGACAACGCGTTGATGCCCCGGGCCGAGTTTAAGCAAGGTCAACGGCAAGCCGATCTCATTATTCAAATTACCGGGGCTTTTCAATGTATGGTAAAGCACGCCCAACACTTCGGCAATAAGTTCTTTCGTGGTGGACTTCCCCACGCTGCCGGTTACGCCGATAACGCGCAGATCGGAAGAGCACACGTCTGAACTCCAGTCACGTGGCCTTATATCGTA
>BQMV01000160.1 GCA_022181005.1 Anaerolineaceae bacterium
CCGCTGTATCTCCCGTTCTGTTCTTTGTTTTTTTTTTTTTACTGATCCGGCGACCACCGAGATCTACACTCTTTCCCTACACGACGCTCTTCCGATCTAACCGACGGGACGACGCGCTTCTGCCCGTTCACTTCAACCGCCGCCCCATGCGGAGGCAACCCCTTGAGATCATGATCGCCTTGCGGTTGACCATAGTTGTGATATCCAACGCTGTAGATGAAGATCATCAAAACCGTCCACGCGACGAAGAACAGCGTCACCGCTGTGAGCGGGTCTACCAGCACGCCGATACGAAACCATGTGTCGCCCGTCGCCAGCCAATTAATAGACGAAGCAAACGGACGCGCGCCCAGATCATCCACGCGAAGCGCGCGCGCAAAAACGACCATGCTGCCCAGCCACGAAAGCGCCGCGGCGCCGATCGCGATAGTGTGACTCAAGGCTTTATTTCGATTCGCAAATAACACGATCAAAAAGAACGCCAGCGCGGGGGGAAGAGGGATGAGCCAGATAAGAGTTTCAGTAATCATAAAGATCCTTGCAGCGAGTTATTCGTCGCGCCTCACCACTTCAATATATCAATTTCATCTGCAATAATCGTATTGCGTTTGCGATAGACCGAGATCACCAACGCCAACCCTACCGACACTTCCGCGGCGGCGACGGCAAAGACAATGATCGTAAACGCCTGTCCGGCGATGTTATGAACATCACCGTAGCGCCAAAATGCAACCAAATTGACGTTCACCGCGTTCAGCATCAACTCTACGCCGAGCAAAATAGCAATCAAGTTTCGACGCGTCAACACGCCAAACAGACCGATGCTAAATAATGCCGCCGAAAAAACCAAATACCATGACAAAGGAATCATCGCATCTCCTATTTATGGTTATACGCAACATATACAGCGCCAACCAGTGCGGCGACTAATAATACGGATGCCACTTCAAACGGCAAGACGTAAGCGTCGGGCGAAACAAGCGCGCCTCCCAACGCCGCCACCGCGTCAAAATCGGACGGGAAGGCTGCCGCAGTTTTCGAGACGCCGCCCCATCCCCGCAGAAGGAAGAACAGCCCTGCAAACACAAGCGCCGACAAAAACGCGCCAAATTTCCAATTTCGATTTAACTGCGCGCCTTGATCGCGCATGTCTTTGCGCGTCAACATTACCGCAAAGATGAACAGAATGGCAATAGCGCCGACGTACACCACTACCTGCATAACAGCCAGAAAACTGGCATGGAGGATCGCAAAGATCACCGCAACGCCAAACAGCGCGCCAATCAGCCAAAACGCGGCGCGGATAAGATTGCCTGTCGTCACTACGCTAAACGCCGCAAAAAGCGTAGCGGCGGCGGCGATGAGAAAGATAATTTGATCAACGGTCATAAAAGTATTCTCCCTGCAAAGATTCGGAGAGTTAGCGGCGCGCCTCTGCCGTCAGCGCGCCTTCCGTTCTTTCGCGTTCTTTGCGCGCCGCGAAACGCGCCAGTTCCAACGAAATCCATGCGACAAGGACGTTCGAAAGGAACATACCGCCAACATAGAGCCAGGTCGGAGACTCGGCAAGCAACGCATTCATGAAGGCGGTTACCATCAGCAATGCAAAAGCGACAGGCGTAAGGAACTTCCAGTTGAAAACCAACATATGGTCAATGCGTATACGAAGCAGCGTGTACTTCACCCACATGATGATCCAGTAACCAATAAACGCCTTGAAGAGCAAAACAGCGATCGCCAAAAACGCGCTCACCTTCTCCAAGCCAAAGAAGCGGTATCCGCCGAAAAACAGAATCGCCCAAAAACTGCCGAACGTGAACGCATGCAAAAGTTCGCCCGCATAGAACATGCCGAATTTCATCCCCGAATACTCGATGTTATACCCAGAGATTAATTCCGATTCGGCTTCGCCCATATCAAACGGCGCGCGTCCGAGTTCAGCGATTGCGGCAATCAGGAAGATAATCGCCGCTAAGGGCGCGAGAAAGAAAAACCAAACATCCTGCGCCTGCGTGATCGCGGCGATGCCCATCGAGCCGGCGAAGATCGTCGGGATCAGCATCATGGTCAACATCGGGATCTCGAACGAAAGCATCACCGCCACTTCGCGGAACGCGCCCAAGAGCGAGTACTTATTGTTCGACGACCATCCCGCCATAATGATCGAAAGCGTGCCGATCGCGCCCGCCCCAATGATATACAACACGCCGATATTCAAATCTACGCCGAGGATCGTAGGAGCGAGCGGCACCACCGCCCACAAGATCAGCACAGACATCATCGAAAGCACGGGCGCGAGGTTATACAACGCTCTATCCGCTCCTTCGGGCGTGGTATCTTCTTTGATCAGGAGCTTGATAATATCGGCAAACGGCTGAATTAGCCCGAACGGCCCAACGCGATTCGGACCAATGCGAGATTGAAAGCGCGAGACTACCTTACGCTCAACCCACACCAGCAAAATATCCACTACCATAAGCAGCGCAATCAGCAGGAAAACGCCGAGGAATCCGATCAAGACTTGCGCCCAAAGGTCAGCAACGCCCCAGCCGGCAAGAATTCCGAATAACCAATTTGCCGCAACTTGCAGAGGGTCTTTAAGAAAATCCATCATTGCTCCAAAATCTTTTTCGCGATCTCACAACGGGCGCGCAACTTCAAGAGACAAAGTAAAGGCTGAATAGGTCGCCCAATTCAGCCTTTACCTGTAACGCCATGAAACTCATACCCATTCCAACATCCCTTTGCGCCAAGCGTACGCCAACCCGGCAATGAGAATGAGAATAAAGATAATCCCTTCGATCACAGCGAACATTCCGAGCGAGCCCAACTTTACCGCCCAGGGAAAGAGAAACGCCGTCTCCACATCAAAGACGAGGAAAACTAGCGCAAAGATGTAATATTGAACCTTGAACTGCACCCAAGAATCGCCCACCGTTTCGATGCCGCATTCGTAGGTCATTTGTTTGATCGGGTTAGGTTTTCTCGGTCGCAATAACCATGCCGCGCTAATCGCGCCGACGGGAATGATGAAGCCGACAAGGAAGAATAGCCCAACATACACCCACGAACTCATGAAATCTCCTGAAAAAGGTTTTACGAGCGGCAAAATTGTACCATAAAGAATTGTCGCGTCTAAATGACGAAGAGAGTATATTGAAGTGATTTTCGTCCTATTCACTGCGCGCATCGCGTCGAATCAAATAGCGCAAAATGTCGCTCGCCAACGGAAAATTAAGAAGAGTTCCCGCAATAGTTCCGATAACGCCAAGCGCACGCGCTAAATCTCCCGGCAAGCCGAAGAAATTTATCGCTTCAACCTCGACCAGGTGAGCGGATAACGTCATCTGGCTTTCCACTCCGCTGGCGCGATCTATAAAGCGCAGATACAGCCAGATCGTTCCATGATAGACGCCGACTGTATCCAGATGAAGATTCCAAAAGAAAGAAGCCGGCTTCCCTTGCGCGAACGGTTGGCTGACCAAGCCCGGCGGTGAAATTTGCGCGCCAGTTAAATCCAATCGAGTTTCGACAACGACGCCCTGTTCTTCCAGCGATGCGGCGTTGCCCTGAGAATCGGGCGCCAGCGTCAAATGGATGACGCTGGATTCGCCGGCGCGTAAGCGGCGGGGCTCCTCAAGCGTGAGCGTCCAGCCTTCAGGCAACGCAGAACGGGCGGCAGTGAATGGGGGCGGAAAGTCAAAGGTCGCCAACGAAACGCGTTGAGTCTGAATCTCTCGGCGCGCAGGAGCAAAGCCCCCAATTAACAAACTTACAGAAATAGCGAGCAGTGCAACGCCGGCTATAGTTCGGACTCGTCGCAACATAGCGCCGTTTTTCTCAGCGCGCGATTCAAAACAGCGCAACGATCCGTTCAGAGACATGAAGGAAGTGATTAAGAAGCACCGCGATCACTCCCGCAAGCAGAACGGTCGCTAATTTCCACGTCACCGAACGGATGAGAGATTTCTCTTTTATATTTCTCCAAATGAAGGGGAAGTCAATCATTGCGCTCGCCATCGAAGAGATGATGGCTGCGTTGCCAGCCAACGTGGGGGTGATCTGCCCATGCATTGCCATCGTCGCGGCGGCGGCAGTGGTGCTTGCGCTGCTAATTAAACCGCCTATAAAGCTCGTGATAAGCATGCCTGCATTCCCGAAGAGGCGCGTGAACAAACCGCCGCTCACCTGAATAACAATAAACAACAAACCGAAAGATAGGATTTTCTTAATCTCCAACGGCGAGGTCAATTGGATGGGAGTTTCCGTTTCGCCATAACGCTTCTCGGCTCGGTGATCATGCCACATCCAAACTCCCGCCATACACGACATGGCAAGCAACGGAAGCAAGGTTGCCGTCAATGATAGGGGCGCAAAGATGGCGGCAAGAATCATGTTCCGCGTGAACATCGAAACATTGATAAGGCTTGACAGCGTAGTAATTCGAGACGGCGTTCCGGCTTCGTTCACGCGCGAAGACATCTCAGCGATCGTCGCCGTGCTGTTAACTAATCCGCCAAACACGGCGCCGAGATACAACCCTTGCGAGCTAAAGATGCGCAGGAAAATATAGTTCAAGAAGCCGATGCCCGCGATCGCGATAATGCTGATCCACGCATCGCTAGGGTTAAACAAATTCCAGCGGTCCACATATTCGTTGGGCAGCAATGGATAGATCACGAAACCGATGATGGCGAGCAAGATCGCCGAACGCAATTCCACCTCGCTCAATTTATCGCTGAAGATCACCAGCGGTCCCTTCCATGCCAAGAGCGCGGCGGTTAAGATGCCTACGGCGGCGGGCGTAAGCGTATGTCCTTGACCGCATAAAATTCCAATAAAGCCTGTGATCAGCAACGCGGCTGAGGTAGTCAATTCCGATCCATGCTCCAGATAAAAGGCGTGGATATTCAAAAAGACGACCAGCACGCCCAACATGATAATGCTCAGCAACGCATATTTCTCGCCGAGCAAGCCGCCCAGCCCGCCGATCAAAGCAGCAAAGCTAAACGTCCTCAGCCCGGCGTCTTTCCCCCGCCGTTCGCGTTCAATTCCGATGAAGAGTCCGATGGCTAACGCCAACGATAAGCGAGTGAGAGTTTGCAGATAGGGCCAATGAGCGGCGTCAAGCGACATACGCGTATTCCTAACGAGCTACTTCTTCCACTTCGGCGTACCAGCGAACGCGCGTGCCGACTTTATCGCGCAATTTCCATTGAACGGATTTGGGCATGGTTTCGAGCGCGCGTTGAATTTCAGCGATGCGCTTCTGCACCAAACTACGTTCCGCTTCAGTGAGCGGCAACGACTCTTCTCTGGCAACCTCCGCCACGCGTTTCAAGTTGATGGAAGTCGTTTTGTACAACCCCCAATCCTGCCCGCACAATTGGGCGATGCGCAGAATATTAATCTTTTCGTGATCGTCCAAACCGGTCTCTACGCACAATGACAACGAGGCGATAT
>BQMV01000161.1 GCA_022181005.1 Anaerolineaceae bacterium
CACATTCTCGGGTCGGACGCAATCTCGTTGGAAGTTGGGGAGAGAGGGAGCAAGATACGCTTGTGGTTCTCCGGGGATAGCGGAGGCTTTGGACTGCCCTTGTTGCGCGACCCGGTCATGCCGGAGCCGGCAGATTACTTGTTGATGGAATGCACTTATGGCGATCGAAGACATAACAACCCCGCCGCCGCGTTCGAGGAATTTCGAGACGTGGTCAAACGGACGCTTGAGCGAAGCGGCAAGGTGATCATTCCGGCATTTGCCGTAGGGCGGACGCAGGAGCTTGTTTATCACTTAAATACGATGATGTATAACGGCGACCTGCCGCAAGCGCCGGTCTTTGTAGACAGTCCGTTGGCGGTCAACGCTTCGGAGATATTTATGCGCCATCGCGAAGTCTTCGACGCGGAAACGCGCCGATTCATCGAAGAGGCGCGCCATCCGGCGCTTAACTTCAAGATGCTGACTTATATTCATTCTGTAGAAGAATCGAAAGCCTTAAATAAGCGCGCCGACCCGATGATAATTATCTCGGCTTCGGGCATGGCAGAGACCGGGCGCATCTTGCATCATTTGCGGAATAACATCGAAAACCCTAGAAATACAGTGTGCATTGTTTCATGGCAGGCTCCCTACACGCTGGGACGCCGAATTGCCAACCGCGAGAAACACATTAAGATTTTTGGCGAACCGTACACGGTCAAAGCCGAAGTGGCGACCATTGGCGGCTTATCGGGTCACGCCGGGCAGGATTTGTTGGTGAAGTATGGAACTACGGTGAAAGAAACGGCAAAGAAAGTCTTTCTGGTGCATGGCGAAGAAAAAGCCGCTGAAACGCTGACAAACCTATTTGCAACTCATGAGATGAAAAGCGTGTATTACCCCGACTTACACGACAGCGCCGAATTATAAGTTATAATTTCCATCGTTAGGCTGATGGGAAGGTGCCAGAGTGGTTGAATGGGACAGTCTCGAAAACTGTTGTGGGCTCCGGTCCACCGAGGGTTCGAATCCCTCCCTTCCCGCTATAACTCAACGCGGCGAATATACGACTCGTTGTTGCAGCGTATTCGCTTCATGCTCTCTCGCTGATTTTTTATACTTCAAAACCTATGCAAATTGACCTTTCCATTGATACGGATGTCATTCGCCGGCGTTTAACCAATTTCATTAAAGAAAAAATGGCGCAGGCGGGATTCTCACGCGCCGTGGTCGGACTTTCGGGCGGACTCGATTCAGCGTTGTCGTGCGCGCTCGCCGTTGAAGCGCTGGGACGCGAAAACGTGCTGGCGGTGCGGATGCCTTATCGAACGTCCAACCCCGATTCGCTTGCGCACGCTGGGTTGCTCATCGAACAATTGCGTATGCCGAACAAAGTTATCGAAATTACCGACATGGTCGAACCTTTGTTTGCGCTGGATCCGCAGATTACGAAACTTCGTAAAGGCAATATTATGGCGCGCGAACGGATGATCGTTTTGTACGACCAATCGGAAGTTTTTAAGGGATTGGTTGTTGGCACAGGGAATAAAACTGAAATCCTGCTTGGTTATAGCACGCAGTTCGGCGATTCGGCGTCGGCGCTGAACCCTATCGGAGATTTATATAAAACTCAAGTTAGGCAATTGTCGCGCGCGTTGAATATCCCCGCGCCGATTCTCCACAAGCCCCCGTCTGCCGATCTATGGAACGGTCAAACTGACGAGGGCGAACTTGGCTTCACGTATGAAGAAGTTGACAGATTGCTTTACTTGCTTGTAGATCGCCGTTATAGCCGCGCGGAGTGCGTGGAGGCAGGCTTCGGTTCCGATTTTGTGGATATGGTCGTCAAGCGCATAAAATGGAGTCAATTTAAGCGTCAGTTGCCGCCTGTTGCCAAATTAGACGACCGGCCTGACGGTTATGATTTTCTAGGAGAGCGTAATTGGGGGGTGTAATGAAATTATCCATTCCGCCAGCGCTAACGCATCGAAAATATTTCTATCTCTGGTTCGGCTTGTTGATCTCCATTGCCGGCTCGCAAATGCAGGTTGCCGCGATTCATTGGCATATCCGTGAACTGACTGATAAACCTGATCCGCTGGCATTGGGCGGCATTGGTTTGGCAAGAATTGTGCCGGTGATCGTCTTTTCTTTCGTGGGCGGCGCGGTTGCGGATAGTTATGACCGGCGTAAAATCTTATTCATCACCCAAACGGTTCTGGCGGTTGAAGCGTTAGCGTTAGCGGCGTTGACGTTTAGCGGGCGAGTCGAGATTTGGCATATTTACGCGTTGACAGCGCTGCAAGCGTCGGCGTCGGCGTTCGACTTGCCCGCGCGGCAGGCGATGGTTCCGAACCTGGTCTCACGCGAGCATCTAACATCCGCATTTAGCATGAATTCGATCGCATTTAACACAGGCGCGATTCTAGGTCCGCTTTTCTTCGGATTTATCCCCGCCGGCGGACAAGGCTACGCTTATCTGCTCGATGCGATTTCGTTTCTAGCGGTGCTTATCGCGTTAATCTTGATGGGGCATACGCCGCAAGACCTCAAGCGCGCCGAGGGCGTGAACGTTCGTTCAGTGTGGAACGGTATGCGCTTCATTGATTCGCATCCGCTCATTATGTCTACGATGGTGATGGATTTTATCGCCACGTTCTTCGCCTCGGCAAATACGATGTTGCCGATCGTAGCGCGCGATATTCTAAATGTCGGTAAGAGCGGATATTCATGGCTGGTCTCCGCGCAGGCGATTGGTTCCGTCGCGGCGGGAGTGGGGGTTTCGCAGGCGCGCGAGTTGCGTCGACAGGGACCAATCTTTATCGGCGCGGTAATTCTATTCGGCGCGATGACGGTTTGGTTCGGATTCAGCCGCGCATTTTTACCTGCGTTGCTCGCTCTGACGATCATGGGCGCGGCGGACGCGGTTAGCACGATCATCCGCAATACGATACGTCAATTGCAAACCCCCGACCATATTCGCGGCAGGATGACCAGCGTGAACCAACTCTTCTTTCAGGGCGGCCCTCAGCTCGGCGAGGTCGAATCGGGCGTAGTTGCGGCGCTGTTTGGAGTTCCGTTTGCCATCGTCAGCGGTGGAATCGGCTGTATCGTTGGGCTGTTGATCGTCCTTCGTAGGTGGCCCCAATTGATTGCGTATAGCGGAGATGAGCCAATGCTGATAGCGGTTCCAGCCGACTGACGTTTTCCTTACGATTGCCGTACATTTTCTCTACACTCCCCGTCTTAGCGTTGACGAACGCCTTAAATAGGGCTATACTGCAAGTATAGAGGCGTAGATCTTATGCGAATAGATACATACAGAAACAGCCTAGCTAGACCAAAAACGCGCGTATTTTTGCGCGTTTTTTTATTTCTATTGTCGAAAGGAGAATAAACAGTGAATTACGGAATGATCGGTAAACTCGAGAAAGCCAAGCGGTACGCGGAGGAACCCAGCCGTTTCCTCTTCAACAAGTTTGACGTCACTTTTCAGGGAGATAATAACGACCATCATGTTGCCTTCGACAGCGGGACCTACTCGTGCGACTGCGAGTTTTTTGCCAATAATGGGCGTTGCGCTCACACGATGGCGATTGAGATAAAGTTCAAAGGGATGGTTCCTGAAGCCAACGAATCCTGATCTCCTTGGCGAGTTGAATTCTGTGAACTGCCTTTCAAGTCGAAAGGCAGTTTTTTTATTTGAGTCTGATGAACTGAGAACAGGCGCGGGGAATGAAAATTTAATGAGAGTATTTTTAAATTTGAAGAATTCGATTACAATTTTCACGTTATGAAAAACATCTCTCGACGCGATTTCCTTAAGCTAAGCGGGCTAAGCCTCGCTGGTTTGGCGTTCTCGTCTCCGTTCTCGCCCGCTGTGAATTTTGACGATAGCGGCGTTGTGCGCGTCGCTACCGACTCGGTCAGCGTATATTCTGAACCGAATGACGAGAGCAGGATCGTTTCCACTTGGTATCGCGATGAGCTGCTGCATGTGTATGGAACGGTGACTGCGCAAGAACCAGCGCATAACCCCGTTTGGTATCGCGTGTGGGGCGGATATATCCATCGCGCGCGCCTGCAAGAAGTGAAGATTCTCTTTAATCAACCGCTCGCTTCTATTGAAGCAGGCTCTCCGCGCCTAGTGGAAGTGACTGTGCCGTACGCGCAGCCTTGGCGCACGACGAAACTTTATGGGTGGCAGGAACTGGATTTTCGCTTGTACTATGGATCGGTCCACTGGGCGGAGGCGATTGTAGACGGTCCGCGCGGAGAGCCGTGGTATCAGATTTATGACGACCTAACTGGGTTCCCGTATTGCATTAACCCAACGCATACGCGCCCGATTCCGCTGGAAAACTTGACCGCTATCACGCCTGAAACGCCCTTGGAGAAGAAACGCATCGAAGTAAACCTTTCGACTCAAACTTTGATGGCGTTTGAGTACGATCAACAGATTTTCAAAACTACGATTAGCTCGGGCATCCCGAACGGTCCGCGCGATGCGACTGGAATTCCCACAAAAACGCCCGATGGCGAGTTTCATATTTTAGAGAAAATGCCGAATAAGCATATGGGCAACGGCAACTTGTTCGCCGATTTTACCGACTACGAGCTGCCCGGTGTGCCGTGGACGTGTTTTTTCACCACGCAAGGGCATGCTTTTCATGGAACGTACTGGCATCAGAACTTCGGCGTGCCGATGAGTCGCGGTTGTATTAATATGCGCACCGATGAAGCCATGTGGCTGTTTCGTTGGGCGAAGCCAGATCATCGGATCGGGCGGACGTCTAATCGCGGCTTCGGCACGTTAGTGCGAATTTACTACTAAGCCATGCCTGAATTAATTTGGCGGGATAAACAATTGAAAGTTATTGCGCCCACTGCGTTGACATTGGATTCTATCGTCTTTCCGGGCGGCTGCGGATATCCGCAATCGGAACCGAAGAATAGGCTGATATGGGGAGACAACCTTGCCGTGATGGCGGCTCTGCTGCCGACGCACGAGAATCGCATAAACCTTATGTATGCCGACCCGCCGTTTTTTACGAATAAAAAATTTGCGGCGCGAATTGGGCGCGGCGAAGATTCGCGTAAACCGAAACAGTGGAAACTTGCCGAAGGGTACCGCGACGATTGGACTGACCTTGACGCTTATCTTGACTTTCTCTACCAACGTCTCTTCCTGATGTTTCGCTTGCTCGCTCCCAATGGGACTCTCTACCTGCATCTTGACTGGCACGCCGATTCGTACGCCCGCCTTTTACTGGATGAAATCTTCGGCGCGGATCGCTTGCTTAATGAGATTATCTGGACCTATCATGGTCCTTCGCAGATTCGCCGGGCGTTCAACCGCAAGCACGATACAATCCTTTCGTACACAGATCGGAAGAGCACACGTCTGAACTCCAGTCACGTGGCCTTATCTCGTATGCCGTCTTCGGCTTGAAAAAAAAAAAATAAA
>BQMV01000162.1 GCA_022181005.1 Anaerolineaceae bacterium
GCAAAGTTGCGCGCTTCAATTGAAGCGGCATGGCAGGAGCGAGCGAGTCTGTATCATTACCGCGAGCGCGAAACGGGGTCAAACTTGGAAGGTAAAACGTTGGCGACCGTGAGCGGGTCGGGGGTGACGGCGGTGAAGTTAAATCTTGAAGGACAGTTTCGTTTGCAGATCGAGGTGCGCACACAAAACCCGAAAGCGAAGCGTCCGCGCATCCGCCTTTATCAATGGGCTTCGAAAGCCGCTGATGAAACGATTGAGAGCGGCGATTATCAATGGAGCGGCGAAGGCGCCACGTATACTACTCAAAAAATATATTCAAAACTGGCAAAAATCTCTGTGCGCGGGCTGGACGATGAAGATACGGCGATTATCCGCACGCTGGATTATGCCATGGAAGACCATACGCTCTTTATGCCGCTTTGGGCGGGAGCGCCCGATGCAACGCGCGCTCAGCGGATCGTAGAGCGCGCGTTGTTGGACGAGTCGCGTTTCGACCGCCCGTTTGGAGTTCCCGCTTGCCCGTCGTTGAAGCAGCCCGCAGCGGAGATCGTCGCGCAGGCGGTTCATCTGATGTGGAATTTGTTTATCTGCGAAGGTTTATTGCGCTACGGTTTTCGCAAAGAAGCGGCGCGGTTGTTCGAGCGGAATATGTCGGCAGTGATTCAAAACCTGAAGATGAATCGCGCTTTTTATGCGGGCTATCATGCTGAGCGCGGCGCAGGCATCGGCGAACGCAATGTCTTAAGCGGGCTTGCGCCGACCGGCTTCTTCTTGAAGATTCTCGGCGTGGAAATCCTTTCGTCAACGCGCGTGCGGCTTACAGGCGAAAACCCTTTTCCGTGGGATGTGACGCTGCGCTTCAAAAGGCTGACCGTGATACGCGGACGCGCGCGCACGGAGGTGATCTTCGCTAACGGCGCATCCACGACTGTAGAGAACGGCGCATCGGCGGTAGTGGAAGCCTAGCGCGATGAAAGCAAGCATGAGCGCAAAAACAGACGGACAATCTGCAATTAAGTACATAGATTTATTTTGCGGCATTGGAGGATTCCGGCTCGCCGCTCATCAGACTTTTGAAGCGCATTATGTTGCCGCTGAATGCGTCTTTTCATCGGATATTGACCCGCATGCTAGAGAGACCTATCGCGCTAATTTTGGAGAATACCCCGCGGGCGATATTACGTTGATTCACGAATGCAGCGTGCCCGATCACGATCTTCTATTCGCCGGCTTTCCCTGTCAACCCTTCAGCATTATTGGCGATCGAAGAGGATTCGAAGACACGCGCGGAACATTGTTCTTTGATATTGCGAGGATTCTTAAGGCGAAAAAGACCAAGGCGTTCATTCTGGAAAATGTGAAGCAACTGGTCGGACACGACCGGGGGAAAACGCTGCAAAGGATATTGTCTGTTTTGAGCGATCTGGGATATACGGTGGATTATAAAATATTGAATGCGCTCGATTATGGCTTGCCGCAGAAGCGCGAAAGAATCTTCATTGTGGGCTTTGCTCAACCAATGACGTATTGCTGGCCCTCCAAATTGCAAAATTATCAACCGCTGGCTGAATTGTTGGAGAGGAATGTCGACCGGAGATACTACGCCTCAAAACATATTCAGCGTAAACGCGCCGCCGCGCATAGTTCTGCTAACGCTCCGTCCATTTGGCACGAGAACAAGACCGGGCATGTTTCGTCTTATCCGTTTTCCTGCGCGTTGCGCGCGGGCGCGTCTTATAACTATCTGTTGGTCAACGGCGAACGGCGGTTGACGCCGCGCGAGATGCTCAGGCTGCAAGGCTTCCCCGACTCGTTTAAGATCGTAGTTTCGGACTCGCAATTGCGAAAACAAGCTGGCAACGCCGTTCCTGTGAATTTGGCGCGAGCGGTTTTCGAATCCTTTTTGCCGACTTGGCTGACGACCCAAAGCGGCGCTCTGCCATGACTGACACCTTCTCGGCGAAAAAACGTTCTGAAATCATGCGGGCGATTAAATCGCAGGGCAACGCCTCGACCGAGAAGAAACTTATCCGGCTTTTCAAAACGAATAAAATCTCCGGTTGGCGTAGGAATTCTACAATTCTTGGACGTCCTGATTTTGTGTTCCCTCAGCGACGCGTCGCATTATTTGCGGATGGATGTTTCTGGCATGGGCACGGATGCCGAAACCTGACTCCCGCTCAAAATGCAGAATATTGGCAGAAGAAAATTCAAAGAAACATAGAGCGCGATAAGGAGGTGACGAAGACGCTGAAAAAGCAGAATTGGCAGGTCGTCCGAATTTGGGAATGCGAAATTTCGCGCGGCGACATCGGAAAACTTAAAAGCCGCCTATGATTGCGCGTTGAAACGCTTGCTAACTTTCGGCAATCCGGTATACTATTATTGTCATGACGCAATATTTTTTAGGATTAACTCTTCAGGAAGCGAGGCGCCCGTGAATGACATAAAATCGCTTATGCTCGCCGTTGTGCAAGAACAAGACCATGACGACGCCGTCCGCGCGCTGGTGGAGTTGGGACTGCCGGTCACGTTCTTTGCGAGCGCAGGCGGCTTCCTCGCGCAGCGCAACGCGACGCTGTTGATCGGCTTGCGCGAAGGACACGAAGCGGAAGCGATTAAAACGTTGGAAAATTCCTGCCGGCGACGAGTCGAGTATCTTACGCTTCCTTTGGAAGGCTCGCCGTTGCCGATGGCGGCGCCGGTGCCTGTGACAGTCGGCGGAGCGACCGTTTTCACGCTGCCTGTCGAACGATTTGAAGAAATTTAAGAATGACTCGACACACGAGAACATGTGCCGCAAAAAAAACACAAGGATTTCAACAGGCTTTGCAGCGATTTCTGCGTGTTTAGCGGTTAAGTAGGAGTTTATCTTATGAAAATGATCGTCCTTATCGTCAAAGACCACGATTCAGAAGCGGTGACGCAGGCGCTCACTGCGGCGGAATATCGCGTCACGCGCGTCGCATCCACTGGCGGATTCCTGCGCAGTGGAGTCGCTACTTTGCTTCTCGGCGTAGAAGATCAACGCCTTGAGGGCGCGATCGAGTTGATTCGTCAGAAGGTCGGCAGAGCGGAAGCAGGGGAGAAACGCGCCACGTTGTTCGTTGTTCCGGTAGAGCGCTATGAACAAGTGTAACTACGCCCATTTGCGTAGAAAGAAATCAATCCCGCTGGTTTTGGAGATTCTTATGAGAAAAATAAATCAGGTTGGCATCGCTATTTTCGCGTTGATGTTGGTTGCAATGGCGTGCGGCGGAAGCGCGCCTGCATCCCAAACGCCCACGACAGGCGATCAACTCGCGACGGTGGTCGCGGCTACGCTTCAGGCGGCGAACCCTAGCTTGTCGCCTGCTCCCGACTCTCCAACGTCGCAACCTGCGGCGTTGCTTCCTCATTCGTTATATTTTCTCAACAACGATTCTGCGAGCGGCGCGATCCAAGTCTTTCGACTCGCCGCCGACGGTAAGACGACGACGCAGATCACTTTTGAACCGTCTAATGTTGACGCGTATAGCGTTTCACAAGCGGACGGAAGCGTCGCTTATGTATCGAACAATCAATTGTTGCTGGTTAATGCAGACGGTTCGGGTCGTCGCACGATTGTGGATGGCGGAGCGATGGACGCCAACAGCCCGTTCGTCAATCAAGTCAGCGCCCCGGTATTTTCTCCAGATGGGCAGACGCTCGCTTACGGATACAAAGGCTTGAACTTGTATTCGCTCGCCGGCGGCTCAGGCAGCCTTGTTCTTGAAAATCAAATTGACAACGCAGGCGGATTGCCTCTTCCGAAGGAATTATATGCGCCTGACCGGTACTCTCCCGACGGCAATAAGCTGCTCGTGAATTTGATGTATTACGAAGGCGGCACGGCGGCTGTGTATGTTCCTGCCTCCAATGCGCTCATCCGTTTGGCGGGAAGCGAGGGCGCGCTGACTTGTTGCGGCGAATCTTCGTGGACGCTGGATAGCGCGGCGCTTTATTCAGCCAGCCGCGAAGGCGGGATGCTGACGCCCGGAATGTGGCGATCAGACGCTTCCAGCGGACAGATTGTCGCCTTGACGCCCAGCGATTATGCGACGGGCATGTTCAATTATGCGTACCGTCCCTACCTCGCCCCCGATGGACAATTATATTTCTTTTTCAACGCCGCAAATCAGGAATACGACAGTCGCGCGCCGCTACAGATGATGCGCTCCGCGCCCGATGGCGTTACGAATCGGGCGGCTTTGCGTTCCGAGAATTTTGGTTCGATCACTGAAGCGTTATGGGCGCCCGATGCAAGTTTTGTCATTGTCGCTGACCCGCCGGTTGACCAAGTCTATCGAGGCGGATTGGTCGAGTTATATTACACTGATGGACAAAAAGCGCCGATTTCACTTGCGCCGTTCGGAATGATATTTCAATGGGGTCCGTAACATCCGCCCGCCGCTAGCCGGCGAGTACAAAGTTGTCAATCAGCCTTGTTTTCCCGATGACGACCGCCATCGAGAGCAAGGCTTTTCCTTTGATCGCAGTTAACTCGTCGAGAGTATCGTAATCGGCGCATGAAACGTATTGCGGCTTTGCCAGCGGTTCGCTTGCCAAGACTGCTTTCATCTTTGCTCGTAGCTTCTCCGCGTCCCTTTCGCCCGCCTCGTAAAGTTCCTTTGCCGCGCTTAACGAACGGAAGAGGACTGTTGCGGCTTTGCGCTGTTCGGCGTTTAAATATACATTGCGGCTGGACATCGCCAGTCCGTCCGCTTCACGCACAATTGGGCAGACGACGATCTCAATCGGAAAATTTAAGTCGCGAACCATACGACGAACAACTGCCGCCTGTTGCGCGTCTTTTTGACCGAAATAGGCTTTGGTCGGCTGAGTGACGTTGAATAGTTTGGCGACGACAGTCGTGACGCCGCGAAAGTGACCCGCGCGCGCTGCGCCTTCGAGCGGACTCGTTAATGCCTCAACCTCTACCCAGGTTTGATAGCCCTGCGGATACATGATTTCCGGCGTGGGAGTCCATACAAGGTCGGTGAACGGTTCAATCAAGCGGAAGTCGCGTTTGAGGTCGCGCGGATACTTGGCAAGGTCTTCGTTTGGATTAAATTGAGCGGGGTTGACAAAAATGGAGACGATGACGTGCCGGCATTCATCCCTTGCGCGGCGGATCAGAGCGAGGTGTCCGGCGTGTAGAAAGCCCATAGTGGGGACGAATCCGACGGTCCCGTCGAGAATGAGGCGGGCGTTTCGCGTTTCGTCGATTGTGGAGACTATTCGCATATTAATAATAGATCGGAAGAGCACACGTCTGAACTCCAGTCACGTGGCCTTATCTTGTATGCCGTCTTCTGCTTGAAAAAAAATAAGAAAAGCACACGTCTGAACTCCATGCACCT
>BQMV01000163.1 GCA_022181005.1 Anaerolineaceae bacterium
GTAGGAGCGCACTCGGCTTCTTAAATTAACTGCTTTTCCGATGTAGATGATGCGCCCCTCGGAATTCTTCATCAAATAACAACCGGGCTTTGTTGGGAGCGTAGCGAGAACGCCTTGTAGTTTTTCCGAAACTTTCATGATAAGCATTGTACTGTATTCTATAGTCGGCGCAAATGCGCCGGTGGATGACCGATGAAGCGCGGACGAAAAGACTCGCCGCCGAGTATAATGCCGTAACTTTACTTGTGAGGTTTGATGGCGAATTTACTCGAAGAACAAATTGGAAGCGCTTTGCGTGAACGCGGTTTGAAGATCGCGCTTGCCGAATCGTGCACTGGCGGATTGGCGGGCAGCCGCATTACAGATATGCCCGGCTCCTCTGATTATTTTTTGGGCAGCCTAGTGGCATACGCTTATGACGCTAAGGCTAATCTCTTAGACGTGTCGTGGAACACTTTAAATACCTATGGCGCGGTCAGTCAGGAGACTGTGCTGGAGATGGCGCGCGGCGCGCGCTCTGCATTTGGAGCGGATATTGCCGTTTCGATTTCCGGAATCGCGGGTCCGGGCGGCGGATTGCCTGCTAAACCTGTGGGGACCGTCTGGTTGGGGCTTGTTGCGTCCAATGGAGAATGGACGCGGATGTTCCAGTTTTCAGGCAGCCGCGTGCAAGTCAAAGCCGCATCGGCGGACGCGGCTTTGCAGTTTGTGTCGGATTATTTACAAGGAATAGTTTAACCTGCTCATAAATTTAGAAGACGGAACGGAGGTTACGCTTGCGCGAAAGTGTCAATCAGCAGTTTAAAATTGCCGCCGACGGGATAGAGGATCGGGCAGGTGCATCCGCGCTTCTTGTATTCTTCCACCTTGGCTTTCGCTTCAGAGGGCGTTCCTGAGGCGGTGATGCGATGAACGAGATCGTCTGGCACAAGATGCTTCGCTTTATTGATCTGTTCCTTTGTAGCGGGCCAACCTAAGATGGATTGAATTTCCGCGATGACGTCTTGTGAAACGCCGGAGGCTTTGGCAATGTGAGGTTGCTGCGCAAGATATTGACAGAGCAGCTCCTTGGTGTACTCGATGGCTTTGTCGTGATCTTCGTCTACCGAGCAAACGATGAGCTGCGGGCGATCGAAGTCGTTGAGATTGCGTCCCGATTTCTTCAAGCCTTTTTCCAGCAGCGCCAGCGCGTTGTCGTTGTATTCGGGCGGAACGCAATAGTTCAACACTACACCGTCGGCAATTTCTCCAGTCATTTCCATCATAGCGTCGCCGGTTGCGCCGATCATGATAGGCACGTTGCGCGGTTCGCGGCGACCATGCACTACATCCAATTCGATCCCGTCCACGCGATGAAATTCGCCGTGAAATGTGACGCGTTCCATGTTCAATAGTCGTCGCAAGATCTCGACGGTTTCGCGCATGGCGAGCAACGGGCGCTTACGTTCGATGCCCACGTTCTTCGCTAGAGGATCCCACCAGGCGCCAATTCCGCAAATAATGCGATTCGGCGCCAGGTCGTCAAGCGTGAGCAGCGTGGCTGCCAGCAAGCCGATATTGCGCGTCCAGTTGTTGATCACGCCCGAACCAACTTTGATGCGTTCGGTAACAGCCGCATATGCCGCCATTGGCACAATAGCGTCGCGCACCAAACGCGATTCGGCTTGCCAAACGGCTTCAAATCCCTTTTCTTCAGCATATCGCGCGTACTCCAATCCGTCGCGCAGGTCGTGCGAGTCTTGCAGATAAAGCGCCACGCGTTCAGGCATCTTGTCCTCCTTGTGCTTTGTAGAAAATAGTATGCGTCTTGATTATACCGTTTGTTGAAGCGCGTTATTCCAATAATTCCTGTAGGAGGGAATTTTCCATATGTTTGACAATCTCAAGATCTTCGGGAGTGTCTAGGTCTAATGCAAGCGAGGGCGAATCTACGATTTCGAGGCGAGCCCCTGCTTGTTTTGCTAATTCGCTATGGCGCTGGAAGGAGTCTTCTCCGAAGGCATATTCTATTAAGCCGGCGGGCGAAATAACCAGCGCGTTTGTGCCGCGTTTATGCCGATCGGGCGCAATTGCCACGACTGGCGGTTTTACGGCGCGATCCAGGAGCGCGCGAATATCTTCCGTTGTGATGAGCGGCAGATCGGCTGGAAGAATTAGAATGCCGAGCGCGCGTCCCGCTTGTGCCGCGATCGTTGCGCGTTGGAGAGCCGCGTTCAAATGCGGCGTTCCTTCTTCTTGCACTGTGCGCGCATCATATTGACGAGCAAGGTTTAATGCCAGAGGATCGCGGCTGATGACAAGCACCTTCGTGATTTCTTTTAAGGCGGAGAGCGTGTTAAGCGTATGTTCTAACAGCGCGTGATTCAATTGAGTTCGTTCGTCTTCCGACAGCATTCCAGCCAGGCGAGATTTTCCGCGCCGTAATGGTTTTACAGGGATGATCGCCCAGATGGTCATACGCTCGCTCCGATGAAGTGTAAGACTTCGCTTGCTGTTCGTTTTCGATCCATGTGATTTGCCATGAAAGTGTTCGTTGCGAGCGTCTGCATATTTAAGGCGTTGATGCTCTCGAGCAGCGGCGCGTCGAGACGATCGATGACAAAGTGAGTAATCGTGCCGTGATAATGGTTGGCGATTGCCAGCGCGGAAGGTTCGATTCCCAGTTCGCGGTACATTTTTGCGGCGGGTCCTTTGATCGCTTCGCCGCCGATGATGGGCGAGACGGCGACGACTGGCTTTCCCGCTGGAATGGAAATAACGTTCCGGATTGGATCTATGCTCACCCATGGATTCGACGGACAGATGACGATCGCATCGGCGGATTGGAGCGCCTCTTGCGCCCGTGCAGCGGGTTTAGCCTCGTCGGCGCCTTCGAATCGGAAGCCTGTCACTTTCGGCGCGCAGCGGCGATGGACGAAGTATTCCTGAAAAGCGAGTTCGCCCTCGTCTGTAGCGACTATGGTGCGCACCGGTTGATCGGACATTGGCAGGACGGCGTGTTGAACGCCCCAGGCTTTGCAGAAATCGCTTGTGATCTGGCTGAGCGAATCGCCTGCTTTCAATCGCCGTGTCCGTTCGAGATGCGTTCCCAGATCTTTATCGCCCAAGTTGAACCAGTCTATGCCGCCCAATGCGGCGGCGCTTTTGATCGCGTTCCAGGTTTCATTCACGCGCCCCCAACCCGTTTCAGGGTTTGCCAACCCCGCCAGCGTATAGCAGACCGTGTCTAGATCGGGACAAATATATAAACCATAGTGTTCAAAATCGTCGCCTGTATTGACGATGACAGTTAATTCTTGCGGTGAAAGTATTTGGGCGAGTCCGTGCGCAAGCTTCGCGCCGCCGACCCCGCCCGCGAGAGCGATGATTCTCATAAATAGAGTGTGATGTCTTGAAGCGGTTTTCTTTCTCGCGCTTCAGGAATCCGCTGAGGATATCCGATAAAAATCATGCCTTGCGGGTCCCAAACTTCGGGCAAGTTTAATGCCTGTTGAATGGCTGTTTGCGCGAAGAGGGGCCAGCACGCCCAAACTCCGCCGAGACCTTCGGCGTGCGCGGCAAGCAGAAGTTGCATTCCGGCTGCCGCGACAGATTGCACGGTCATGCGAAACTCCGCTTTGACGCGCCGGCGGTCGGAGTAAACGTTCATCTCTGTCATGTCGAGGCAGAGGAGAACGATCGTCGGCGCGGAGAGAATGCGATCTTTGGAGCGTTGTAGTTGCTGTTGAATTTGCCCGGACGGAACGCCGTCATCTTCGAGATCGCGTTGAAAGTCCGTCGCCATCGCGTCAGCAAGTTTGGTCTTGGCTGGCGCGTTTGTCAGAATGACGAAACGCCATGGCTGACGATGGTGCGCCGAAGGGGCATATGTAGCGGTGGTGAGAATCGCCGTGAGGACCGATTCCGGCACAGGGTCTGGTTTGAAGCGGCGGATCGAACGACGAGTCCGCAGGAAGCGATGCAGATTATCCGTGGTCGTGGACATGCGTCGGCTTGATCTTGAAGATGACTCGTTTCTGTCCCTCGGCAAGTTTCCAAGGCTCGCCGCTGTAGCGGAGCGATAGTTGCGTGATATGTTCTTCGGCGCCTTCTTCGGTGAAGCCGATGACTTCGCCGCGAATGCCGATGTAACGATAAGGGTTGCTGGGATCTGAAATAACAGCCGCCACGTTTTTGCGCGCTTTCATGTTTTTATCTTTTAAGCGTCCTTCGGCAGTGTTGATTAAAATATAGTCGCCGTCTACGCTGAACCAAACGGGCGTTAGTTGCGGCGAACCGTCGGACATTACCGTGGCGAGATAGAGAAACGCCTTCGAGTCGGCGTTAATCAAGTCTTGAAATTTCGTAGCGATAGTCATGGAATCTCCTTCTAAAGCGAATATAAGGGTAGTGTATCAGGGTAGAGTAAGAATCTTGTTAGCGGAATAAATCTTGTTCTTTGGGGCGGATTAATTCTTTGAGCGATGCTTCGCGCAACGGATAGGGAAATCCGCGCGCATGCACAACCGGCGTGCCTTCGGCGGCTTGACCCATCATTAACGATGCGGCGGCGGCGAGTTCATCTGCTGCGCCGACCGTCGTAACTTGCAGCGTGTACCCAAGCAGATCGGGTCTGCCGCGCAGGTCTTCGAGGCCAGGCATCCCTGCAATGCCGATCGCTACGCCGACTGTGCCGTTGCGCCATGCGCGCCCGTGTGAGTCGATGATCAGAACGCCGATGCGTTTTCCTGTTTCAACGTGAATTGCGTTGCGGATCTCTTCCGCACTTTGATCTGGCGCGATGGGGAGCAAGAGGACCCAGTCTTCATGATCTAGATCCTCGAGATCTTCAGGGACTTCGGAGAGTTTTATTGGAGAAGGGGGATTCACATTGGAATGATCGATGCCTGCGTTAGCGCAGACGAAACCGAGTCTGTGTTCGACGATGATCGCTCCGGGGCGTGAACGTAAGACTTCTGCGCTTTCTTGCAGAATTAATTCGACGAGGCGCGGATCTTTATCAGTCTGCGCAGCAAGGCGGATGGCGCGTTGCGAGGGCGCGATGTCTGCCAGATTAACTGTGCGCCCTTCTGCCTTAGAGACGATCTTTTGCGCGAAGATAAGAATGTCGCCGTCTTGCAGCGAGATGCGATTTTGATCCAGCGCTTTGCAGATAATATCCGCCAGGTTGTCGTTGCGGTGGATGAGCGGGATACCCGAGAGAGGCGTAAGGGTGAGGGATGTCATAATGACTGCGGTCAGACGATGCCTGCGCGCCGCCT
>BQMV01000164.1 GCA_022181005.1 Anaerolineaceae bacterium
TCAACCCAGTCATTGCCGACGAGTTGGGCGTTGCTCCAGAGTATGGGCAGCAAATGGCGCTTCATTACGCCGAGGAATTAGCGAAGAAGGGAAAATATGCGCTCACGATCTGGCCCTACCATGCGATGCTTGGAGGAATTGGGCACGCGCTGGTTTCGTCAATTGAAGAAGCGTTGTTCTTTCATTCTATGGCGCGGAATACGCAATATGAAATAGAAATTAAAGGAGATAAAACGTTTACCGAAAACTACTCGGCGATCGGTCCCGAAGTGTTAACGGGCCCGATGGGTGAGACGCTCGGCAAACGCAACTCAAAATTTATCGAGCAATTACAGCAAGCGGATAAGCTCGTTATCGCCGGGCAAGCCAAGTCGCATTGCGTCGCATGGACGGTACAAGACCTTCTCGACGACATCAATGCGGTTGACCCCGCGCTGGCGAAAAGAGTTTACCTGCTTGAGGACTGCTCTTCGCCGGTCGTCGTGTCTGGCGTTGTGGATCATACCGACGCGGCAAATGCGGCGTTTGCCAAGTTTGCCGCATCGGGAATGAACATAGTGAAATCTACCGATAGTTTCTTGTAAACAATTATGAGCGTCTTTGATAATATTCGTCTTACTAACGAAGCCTTTAAGCTCGACGTCGAGCGTATGCGTCGCGGCTGGTACTCGGATAAATACTTCGAGAATATTGGGCGCATGCTTACGGTCCTCGCTGCGGAACGTTACTCGTACGCCGGCGAATGGAACAACCTCCCGCCGGCAATTTCCGCCGAAGATATCGCAGTCGGTGATATTGAAGTTGAGATGCAGTGGTTTACGCGGCGTATCGGCAGTACGGTCGTCGTCGGCGTAGATAAGGCGCTGGCGATGCTCCGCCACTGTACAGGATATTGGCAGGGCGATACATTCGTTGACACTTCGGACAACCTTGAGGTGTGGGCGGCGCAGGATGGGACGATGGTGAAATCGGATGGCAACCCGTTAAACGCCGAACCGGTGATTAAGGCGCGCGGACGATATCGCGATTTTGCGCTGCTCGAAACGCCGACTCTCGGTGTGTTGACGCGCTCCAGCCGTGTAGCGACAAATGTGTACGAAACGCTCATGGCGGCGCGCGGCAAGCCGGTATTGTTTTTTCCAGCGCGCTTCGACCTGCACGAAGTGCAAGCCGCCGACGGCTACGCTTACAATATCGCAGTCAAACGCTTTAATATGGATTTCTCGCGCGAGGTTGGTCCGTTTGTTTCGACCGATGCGCAGGGCGATTGGTGGGGCGGCGCAGGCGGCGGAACGGTCGCGCATGCGGCGATCGCTTCGTTCCTCGGCGATACAGCCGAGGCGATGATGCAGTTTGCACGCATCTTGCCGGCGCAGATTCCGCGCATTGCATTGGTGGATTTTAATAACGACTCGGTTCGCGATTCGCTGCGCACGCTCGAAGCGATGTTTACGAAATATCGTGAATTGCGCGATGCGGGGAATGAAACGGAAGCGGAAAAATATATTTTATACGGCGTGCGTCTCGATACGAGCGGAAGCGTGCGCGATGCGTCGGTTGAACCGCTGGGCGACCCGGCGTTGGATTTAGGAGTTAACCCGCGGCTGGCGTTTATTGTGCGGCGGGCGTTAGATGCAGCATGGGAAAATTGGAGCCTTCCACCCGTCTGGAAAGAAGCGGCGCGCGAATATTGCCGCAACGTGAAGATCGTCGTCTCCGGCGGGTTTGGTCCCGATAAGATTCGTAAGTTTGAGCGCTTGGAAGTGCCGGTAGATATCTACGCGGTGGGTTCGTGGCTGTTCAATAATAATGGCAACACCGTGACCGACTTCACTGCCGACGTAGTGCGCGTGAAGATTCGCGACGAATGGGTGGAAATGGCGAAAGTAGGGCGGAAGCCGTTGGCGAATAAAAAATTAGAGCGCGTATGGTAACGCGCTTATACTGTGAAAAAGTAGATCGCCGAGAAAGCAAGCGCGATGCCGATCGCCTGTTTGCGCGAGATGCGTTCTTTTAAGATCAGCCACGCGAGGATAACCGTCGCGCCGGGGTAGAGCGAACTTAGGATCGAGGCGATATCCAGCCTGCCGAGTTGGCTGGCTAAAATGAAGAAGAAATTGCCGCCCACGTCGAGCGTGGCATTGGCGAATGTGATCGCGCGCGCATCGCGCGGGACCGAGAGCGGGTCGCGTCGCGCTACGACAATGATGAAGACTAACAGCGTCCCGGCGAAACGCGAAAGGATCATGGGCCATAAGACGGCGCCGCTATTATTAACGGCGTTGTGAATAAAGATAAAGTAGCCGCCGAAGCCCAATCCGGCGAGCGTCGGAAGCTTCAAGTCGGAGAGTTTGCGGATGTGGAATCCGCCGTCGCCTTGCGAGATCAACCAGACTGCGGCGAGCGCGAGCGCGAAACCGACGAATTGTATCGAAGTGGGAAGCCCTTCGGTCGCCGCGCTGTACAGGACGGGCAAGAGCGCTGAGAATAGGGCGGAGACTGGCGCGGCAACGCTCATCTGTCCTACGCTTAGGCTGTAATATAGAATCAACAAGCCAAACGTGCCGAGCGCGCCGCCGATTAACGCATTGATAGTTATAGTTAAGGCGGGAAATGTTTCACGGTAGAAGAATCCTGCCGCGGCAAGAAGCAGCAACCCAAAGAAGTCCGCATATAACACGGCGCGATACGCGCCGACCTTGCGGCTGGCTAACCCGCCCGCGAAATCTCCCGCGCCCCATGAAAGCGACGATGCAATACCATATAAGATAGACAACAAATTAATTTCCTTTAGCGCGCTTGAACGTATGTGATGACCTGCCTATTGTAGAGCGTGTGTTTCGCGTTGTCAAAAGGAAGTTTCCGCTTGACTTCCCCCTCTTTCAACCGTACAATCAAGTCACAATTTAACGGCAGTCAGGGAAGAGTCTCATTGTTGTCGCCACGACGATAAGAGCGCCGAAGGTGCAAATCTGGGAAGGCGAAACCAGATGAATCTCTCAGGCAAAAGGACCCTGCCCCGGTTAAACTCTGGAAAATTCCGCGAGGAATACCGACGGTGTAAAGTTTTGGTCTGCTAGTAGGCTGATTCTCAGCTGGAAACTCAGGGCGCTGGAACGTAAGCAAACTGAAAAACTAGGAGACGACGCTAATCTCTCAGGTCACAACACAGAGGCGCGCGAAGATCGTCGCGCGCTTTTTAGGTTATCAAATATTTTTTCACCAAGGAGACCTGCGACAATGAACGCCCCTTCCACCTTTAAATATGCAAAATCAGATGAATGGTTCGATCCTGCAACGGGCAAAATAGGGATCACCGATTACGCTCAAAATCAACTTTCCGACGTTGTCTTTGTTGAGATTCTCGTTGAGGCGGGACAGGAGATCGCGGCGGGAACGCCTATCGCTTCAGTAGAATCGGTGAAAGCTTCGTCCGAGATCTATGCTCCGGCAGGCGGAAAGATCATTGCGGTTAATCAAGATCTTATGGATAAGCCCGAAACCATCAATACCGATCCGTTCGGCGCGGCGTGGATGATCCAACTTGAGGGCGCGGCTGAGGGCGATGTGATGGACGCGGCGGCATACGAGAAGCATTGCGAAGAAAGATCGCATTAATCAATCTGTTGTTGCGAGGAGCCTAAAGGACGACAAAGCGAACTCCTGTTAATTGTACATCTTGCAATCAGGAGATTGCTTTGCTTCGCTCACAACGATACGAGGAAACTATTATGACCTATATCCCCATCTCCCCTCACGAGCGCGATGAAATGCTCGCAACCGTCGGCGTTCAATCGCTTGATGAGTTGTTCGACGCCATCCCCGCCAAACAGCGTTTTCCAAAATTAAATTTGCCTCCCGCGTGGACGGAAATGGAAGCGTTGGAAGAACTCTCTCACATCGCTAACGCGAACGAAAACGTGCGCGGCGATCTGATCTCTTTTCTTGGCGCTGGCATGTATCATCATTATATCCCGTCGGTGGTTGATCACATGTTGAGACGCGGCGAATTTTACACCGCGTATACGCCGTACCAACCTGAAATTTCACAAGGCACATTGCAAGCCATTTTCGAATATCAATCGTTAATGGCGGCGTTGACGGGTATGGACGTGTCGAATGCGTCGCATTACGACGGCGCGACCGCCGCCGCTGAAGCCGTCACGCTTGCGCATGTTCAATTTCGGGGCAAGCGGAATAGGGTCGTTCTATCGCCAGCGATTCATCCGCAATATCGTCAGGTCATTCGCACATATACGCAAGCGATGGGCGTTGAGATCGTCGGCGAAAATGACGGGCTCTCCGATGTTCGTTTCTCCGCTGAAGACCTGCAAGCCCTCGTCTCCGAAGAGACTTGCCTCGTCATCGTGCAATACCCCGATTTTTTTGGACGTGTATACGATTATAAGAAATTCATTGACGACGTTCACGCTAAAGGCGCGCTAGTCTGCGTAATTGCCAACCCGACCGCGCTGGCGTTTTTCAAGACGCCCGGCGAAATGGGCGCGGACATCGTCGTAGGCGATGGGCAGCCGCTTGGAATCCCGATGTGGTTCGGCGGACCCAGCATCGGTTTTTTCACAACGCGCAAACAATACATTCATAAAATGGCGGGACGGTTGGTCGGCGAAACGGTGGACAACAAAGGTCAACGCGGATACGTCCTCACGTTGACCGCGCGCGAGCAGCACATCAAGCGCGAACGCGCCACATCGAATATCTGCACTAATCAAAGTCTGCTCGCGCTCGCTTCCGCTGTTTATTTGAGCGTGCTCGGTAAAAACGGTTTGAAGCAGGTCGCCGATCTGTGCTATCAAAAAGCGCACTACGCCGCAAATGAACTGAACAAGGTCAAAGGCTACGGCGTTTCGCGGGATGTTTTCTTCCATGAATTTGTGCTAGAGTGTCCGCAACCGGCCAGCGAGATCAACGCGCATTTGCTGGAACACGGCATTCTTGGCGGATATGATCTGGGTCAGGATTATCCCGCGCTTAAGAACCATCTGTTGATCGCTGTTACTGAGATGAATTCAAAAGAAGAAATTGACGCGCTTGTGAGCGTATTGTCGGAGGTGAAATATGGATAACGTATTAGAAGCGACGTCGCCGAAAGTAGTCGAGCCGACGGTCTTCGATCTATCCTCGCCGGGGCGAGTCGGCGTACGGATGCCCGCGTCCGACGTCCCTGCTATGGAGGCGCCTCCGCCGTATTTACTGCGCTCTGAACTGCCGCTTCCCGAACTCGCCGAAGCGGATGTGGTTCGCCATTATACCCGCCTCTCTTCGTTCAATTAT
>BQMV01000165.1 GCA_022181005.1 Anaerolineaceae bacterium
GATAATGTAGCGCAGGGCAACGAGAGTCATTTATTCATTTGGCACTACGATGCCCACGTAAATATGACCGGGCACCGGCGCTTGAATGCGGATGCGCGGCGCGGCAAGCGCAAGCGCAAGATCGTCTGCCAGCGACGCGATCTTGTTCACGCGCACTTTGATGCGCCCGCCGCGCGTTTCCACATACAGCGGCTCCACGCCGAACTGCGTGATCGTCGGTCCGCGGTTGATCTCCACCACTTGCACCGGCGCGCCGAACGCGGCGAGCGTTTCCTGGATCAAACGCGAACGTCCCTGAATAAATTCTTCGTTGACCTCCGGCGCAGAGCCCGAATCCAAAATATTTTTTACTTCGGGCAACTTCCACTGGATGAGCGTCGCGGCTGATTTGACCGTGGTAAGCGGTTTGTCAATCTCGCCAGCAGCCGCCGCTTCAAGATTGCGGAGCGGCATAAATTCGGCGGAGACGGCGTCGGCGCCTTCAAATGGAGATATCTTCTCTGTCACAAATTTTTGATGGAACAGCTCGCGAATCCAATTTTTTAATGGCGCAAGCCACGCGAATAGGTCGCGCACGGTCGCATCGAAAACCAACGTGGCAATAATAAGCAACCAAGCCGCTAGAGCGATGATCCCTCCGGCAAAGCCGAGGCTGTTAAAGAGCAGCCGCCCTGCGATGCCGCCGATATATCCACCGCCAGCGCCGTTAAGTCCCATACTGGCATTGATCGAATCCATGGCGGCGAGGAGCCAGAAGAAAAACAAGATCAAACCGATCGCACGTTCGAGAGAAAGCGGAGGGAGTTTTTCGATGCGGCGCAAGACGAGCCAGAAGCCCATCAGGATTAATCCCATCGGCAAAATGTAAACTCCCCAGCCGATGGTCTGCCCAAGCGTTCTTAACATTCCGCCGGTTAACGCGCTGCGTTGTGTGGAAGAAAGAATCAGCGTGATGAAAATTCCGCTCAACGCCATAATTGCGCCGACAGCGTCCAGTTTGCGTTCGGCGGAAAGCGAATCCCACCACGAAGGTTGAGGCGCGCGCGCGGAAGGAGACGCCGCTCTTCCACTGTGAGCTGGCGCGCGCTTCTCGTCGCGCGAACCCGCCCGCTTTCTTTTTGGCTTCGCTTTTGGTTTTTGCGAGAGAAAAGGGACTTTCAAAGGCATTTCCGGTAGTATAGCACAAAGAATCTATTTTTCTTTTGGGGTAGAATTATCTATACTTCAGCTATGCAGGTTAAAAACTTATTCATGGTCGCTAACGGATGCCCATGAACCTTATAGCGCTTCAAGGATAAATGTTTGTTTGAAATACTTTTTCTAGGCACATCCGCCTCCGCCCCGTCCGCCAGACGCGGGCTAGCGGCGCAAGTGGTGAAACACGATGAATATCGCTTTTTAGTGGACTGCGGCGAAGGCACTCAACGTCAAATTTTGCAATCTGGCTTGGGTTTCAAAAACCTAAATCGCATACTGCTCACGCATGGTCACCTTGATCATATCTTGGGATTAGGCGGTTTATTGAGCACATTTCTACGTTGGGAAGCGATCGAAGAACTTGAAATCTTCGGCGGGCGTTCCACGTTGGATCGCGTGCACGATCTGTTATACGGCGTTGTGTTGCGCGGCGTTCAAGCGCCGATGCCGTTAAAATTAACCGAGGTCAAGCCGGGCGTCATCTTTGAAGCGAACGATTTTAGCGTAAGCGCGTTCCCGGTCGCGCACCGCGGACCGGATTGTTTTGGATACGCTTTTGAAGAAAAAGCACGCCGCCCATTCCTACCTAAAAAAGCGGACGAACTCGGCGTTCCGTTTGGTCCCGAGCGCCGCGAGTTGGTCGCCGGCCGAGAGATCGCGTTGCCCGATGGAAGACGCATCGCGCCAAACGAAGTGTTAGGCGCGCTTCAGATGGGAGCGAAACTCGTCATCGTCGGCGATACCGGCAAAACGTCAAATCTGCTCGAGGTTTGCCGCAATGCGGATGCACTGGTGATCGAATCCACTTATCTGGAAGAAGAGGCGGAGATGGCGAAGCAATTCGCGCACCTCACGGCGCGTCAAAGCGCGGAGTTGGCGATTCAAGCCGGCGTGAAGAAGTTGATCCTTACGCATATTTCGCGCCGCTATCGCGAAAAAGACGTGTTGCGAGAAGCTCAAGCCGTATTTCCGGGAGCGATTGTGGCGAGAGATTTTGATACGTTTCAAATTAAGCGAGATTGAGCGCTATGACGAGCTTGGATAATATCACGCTGGGCGTGCTTACGTCAGGCGGCGACGCGCCCGGTATGAACGCCGCTATCCGCGCGACGGTGCGAACTGCGCTGGCAAACCGGGCGCGCGCGATCGGCGTAGCGAACGGTTTCGAGGGATTAGTGAACGGCGAATTCCGTCCGTTGAACGCGCGCGATGTGGGCGGCATCTTACAGCGCGGCGGCACAATTTTGCAGACGCGGCGCAGTAAGCGCTTTGAAGAAGCGAAAGGCATGCGCGAGGCGATCCGCCATATGAATGAAGCCGGCATGGACGGCTTGATCGTCATTGGCGGCGACGGGTCGCTGCGCGGCGCTCATGCGTTGGCGCAGCAAGGCATCAAGATTGTGGGCATTCCCGCCAGTATTGACAACGATATTTGGGGCACAGATATGGCAATCGGCGTAGATACCGCCTTAAACACTATCATGGAAGCGGTGGATAAATTGCGCGATACCGCGTCGTCGCTCAGCCGCGCGTTTCTCATCGAAACGATGGGGCGCAACTCAGGTTATTTGGCAGTGATGGCAGGGGTCGTATGCGGCGCTGAACTCGTGCTCGTGCCTGAGGCGCCGGTTTCGGTGGAAGAAGTGATTCATCTGGTGGAAGACGCGTATCGGCGCGGCAAAACGCATGCGATCATTATCGTCGCAGAAGGGGCAAGCATCGGCGTTACCGAACTCTCTCGTATTATTGACGAGATGGACGTCGGCTTCAAAACACGCGTGACGATTCTCGGTCATATTCAACGCGGCGGGCGTCCGACCGCGTTAGATCGTCTGATCGCCGCGAACTTGGGCGTGAAAGCGGTGGAAGCGCTTCTTGAAGGTCAAACGGATATCATGGTCGGTATGAAAGGTTTGGAGGCGACGACGATTCCGCTGGCTGAAGTAACGACTCATCCGCTGCGCCCCGCGCTCGATTATTACGAAGTGGCGAAGACGCTGGCGCGATAGAGTTTCAGGTTTCAGGCATCAAGTTTCAAGTAAAACAACGGCGTTGCAAATCAGCAACGCCGTTGTTTTTTCTTGGAACGTGGAACTCTAAACTTGGAACTTTATATCATCGTCGGTTCTGCGTACACGCCGAAGACTTCTTTCATCACCTGAATAATCTCGCCCAGCGTCGCTTGCGCATGCACGGCTTCCATGATGTGCGGCATCGTGTTCTCGGTCCCCTCGAGCGCGATCCGCAAACGGTCCAGCGTCTGGCCGACACGTCCGTTGTCGCGCGTTCTTCGCAGGGTTTCGAGCCGTTTCACCTGCGTATTGTATCCATTGGGATCCATCTCAAGGATAGGGATGGTTAACGGCTGTCGTTCGACGTAGGCGTTCACGCCGACGATCTTGCGGATGCCTCGATCGATCTCGCGCTGATAGCGATACGCCGCGTCTGAAATTTCGCTTTGGAAGAATCCTCTTTCGATGGCGGGGATCACGCCGCCCAGTTCTTCGACGCGACGGAAGTAATCGTACGCTTCTTTCTCAATCCGGTCTGTCATGGCTTCGACGAAGAAACTGCCCCCCAGCGGATCCACGGTATTCGTCACACCCGATTCTTCCGCGATAATCTGCTGTGTGCGGAGCGCGATCGTCACCGCGTGTTCAGAGGGAAGCGCGAGCGCTTCATCTAATGAATTTGTGTGAAGCGATTGCGTTCCGCCCAACACAGCGGCTAAGGCTTGGATCGCAACGCGCACAACATTGTTTTCGGGTTGTTGCGCAGTCAATGAGACTCCCGCCGTCTGGGTGTGGAAGCGGCACAACCACGAGCGCGGGTTTTTCGCCTTGAACGTCTCCCTCATCTCGCGCGCCCAAATGCGGCGTGCAGCGCGGTATTTGGCAATTTCTTCAAAGAAGTCGTTATGCGCGTTGAAGAAGAATGAGAGGCGCGGCGCGAACTCGTCCACGTCCATGCCGCGGGCGATTCCCCATCTCACATATTCAAGTCCATCGCCGAGGGTGAAGGCTAATTCCTGCGCGGCGGTCGAACCCGCTTCACGGATGTGATAACCGCTGATCGAGATCGTGTTCCACTGCGGGACTTTTTGCGAGCCGAATTCCATCGTGTCGACGACGAGCCGCATCGAGGGTTCGGGCGGAAAGATGTATTCCTTTTGGGCAATGAACTCTTTAAGGATATCGTTTTGAATTGTGCCGCGCAGCTGATCGAGCCTCACGCCGCGATTCTCCGCCGCCGCGAGATACATCGCCCAGGTGATCGCGGCGGGCGAATTGATCGTCATGCTGGTAGATACTTTGTCGAGTGGAATGCCCTCGAATAGAATTTCCATATCTTGAAGCGAGGAGACCGCCACGCCGCACTTGCCGAACTCGCCCAACGCTTGGGGCTGGTCGGTGTCGTAGCCCATCAGAGTCGCCAGATCGAACGCGACCGACAAGCCGGTTTGACCTTGTTCGAGCAAATATTTGAAGCGCGCGTTCGTCTCTTCGGCGGAGCCAAAGCCGGCGAACATGCGCATCGTCCACAGTTTGGAGCGATGAAGCGTCGGGTGAACTCCGCGCGTGTAGGGGTATTCGCCCGGCAGTCCGAGAGAAGAAGCGTAGTCTGCATCCGCCACATTGAGCGGGGTGTAGAGTCGGTCGATGGGTTCGGAGGAGGTCGTGATGAATTCATCCATGCGTTCAGGCAAAGACGCGAGCGCTTTGCTCAGCGACGTTTCTTCCCACGCTTCGAGTTGACCTTTCAATTCATCGAGTTTCTTTTTATCGTACATGGCGGCTCCTTTTGCCAATGTGCGGCTGTCGTAAATTTAACGCGAATTACGCTAATTGGCAAATGACGCGAATAAACTCCAAGAAAATTCGAGCAATTCGCTCATTTGCGACATTCGCGTTCAAGAATTGTTCCACGTTACGCAAGTCGTTTTTACAGATGCGGTCATTATACTTTCCACTTTCCACTTCTGGTATACTATTTTTGCTTTAGGAATCTTATGCCCCGCTTTGAAATTGACGTTGACCCCTGCGACC
>BQMV01000166.1 GCA_022181005.1 Anaerolineaceae bacterium
GCTGGACGACCGACCTAGTTTTTTATCTGACCTTAGCCGTTATCTTCATATTGCCATTGAGCATGTATCTCTGGATGCGCCGCCGCACATGGATTTAGCCTGGCTTATCAGCGTAAATGTCGCAAAAGGGCGAAAGATACAAATCCTTTAAAATTGCAACATCAGCCCCACGCCTCGCGCCAAAAATCGGGCTTGACACAGAACAGGCGTTCGAGTATCATTAATAGCACAAATGAGCGAAGAATGCCTATGATTGAGTTGGAGGTATCGTAATGATGATGGTCCGAAAAAGTAAAGGGTTAGGCGAACGCCACCAAAAAATTTTGGATTTCGTGTTGACCTATCAGCGCGAAAATCGCTATCCCCCTTCGATTCGCGAAATCGGCGAGAAGACGGGAATCACATCCACCTCCGTCGTTAACTACTATCTCGATCAACTTGAAAAGATGGGGAAGATCGAACGCGATCGTAAAATCTCGCGCGGCGTGCGCATTTCAGGCGCCAGCGCCTCGATAGACACGCTGCGCATCCCTGTTCTCGGGCCGATCGCGGCTGGTCCTTTCATGCTGGTCCCCGATCCGGGCATCAATTACATGAACGATAAAGAATACGACGCGGTTGACGTAGCGCGCAGTCTGCTCCCCTCCAAAGAAAAAGGCGACGGTCTCTACGCTCTCGAAGTCAAAGGGGATTCGATGATTGACGCTATGGTTAACGACGGCGATATTGTCGTCATGAAACCCGCCATCGAAGCGCGCAACGGCGAGATGGTAGCGGTGCGCGTGAACGACGAATATACGCTAAAATACTTCTACAAAGAAAAAGACCGTTATCGCCTGCAACCGGCAAACCCGACCATGGAGCCGATCATCTTGAAGAAATCGGAACAGCCTGAAATCAACGGCAAAGTCGTCATGGTCATTCGCAGGTTAGATAGAGCCTCTTAATTCTTAAAATAAAGAAGGACGGCGCAATCGCCGTCCTTCTTTATTTTCTTCAAAGAAATTATTCGAGTACGACGGCTGCGCCGGCTTCTTCGAGTTTCTTCTTCGCTTCGTTGGCGGCGTCTTTGCCCACGCCGGTCAACACTTTTGCGCCAGCGGTTTCCGCCATCGTCTTGGCTTCGCCAAGACCCAGGCTGGTGAGTTGACGAATGACTTTGATCACGTCAATCTTCTTGCCGCCCGCGTCTTTGATGACCACATCGAACTCGGTCTTCTCTTCAACGGGTTCAGCCGCCACAGCCGCGCCGCCGCCCGCCGCAACAGCCACAGGAGCCGCCGCAGAAACGCCCCACTTCTCTTCCAATTTCTTCACCAGATCCGCAGCTTCAAGGACGGATAAGGTAGAGAGTTCTTCCACAATCTTTTCAAGCTTGTCAGACATCTTTCAATACTCCTATAACGTATACATGGTTTTATATTTAATTGCGTAATGATCGAGCCGATTACGCCGCGGCTTCCACTGTATTCGCCTTCTCAGCGAACGCTTTAACGACAGCGGCTAAACCGCGCGCCGGCTCGGCAATGGTGCGAACCAACTTACCGGCGGGAGCTTGTAACACGCCCAACAACTGCGCGCGCACAACAGGCAACGGCGGCAGATCGGATAGAGCCTTCACTTGCGCGACGCTCAACGCCTGCCCATTCATAAAGCCGCCCTTGACCTTGATGAAATCTTTGCCTTTCATCCCATCCGTCAGAGCTTTCGCAGTGGCGGCTGGGTCGCTAAAAGCGAACGAAATCGCCGTGCTATTGAGCAGGAAATCTTCCGGGAGCTTTATATCGTTCTGTGCAAACGCACGACGCGCCAGCGTGTTCTTCAAAATATGAAACTCACCGCCCGATTCGCGCACCTTTGCGCGGATACCGTCCAAGTCTTTCATATTTGCGCCGGTATACTCCACTAAAAGCATTGCCTGGCTCTTCTTCAACCATTCTTCATAGCCGGCTTGTATTTCTTGTTTACGTTCTTTTGATACTGCCAAGAGACACTCACCTCCTTTCAACAAAAAGTCTTTGCCACACGCGCGGCAAAGACTTAAGCAACTCTCACAAGAGAGTAGGTTGCATTTCGTCTTCACCTGAGCGGGAGATTAAGCGACGCTTTCGGCGCCGCGCCCGCCGTCACTGGCGAAGTGGCTTGTTAGGTTTTAACGGGCTTTATTTTACCCGATTCCCTCAAGTTTTTGGGTCTCGCTGGCGTTCACTTTAATGCCAGGTCCCATCGTTGTAGTTAACGTCACGCGCTTGATGTAATCGCCTTTCGCGCCAGACGGGCGAGCTTTATGGATCGCCGCCATCAACGTTGAAAAATTATCATAGAGTTGCTCAGCAGAGAACGACACTTTGCCGACTGAAACATGAATATTGGCAGTCTTGTCGAGACGAAACTCAACGCGTCCTGCTTTCGCTTCTTTGATCGCGCGCGGAAGGTCATCGGCATTAACGACCGTGCCCGCCTTTGGATTCGGCATCAGCCCACGCGGACCGAGGACGCGTCCGAGACGCCCCACTTTGCCCATTGCATCCGGCGTAGCGATCGCAACGTCAAAGTCCAGCATGCCGCCTTCGATCTTCTTCAAAGTTTCGTCATCGTCGGCGACCAAATCGGCGCCCGCCGAACGAGCCGCAGTCGCGCCTTCGCCTTGCGCGAAGACTAACACGCGCACGGTCTTTCCAAGCCCATGCGGCAAGACAACGACGTCGCGCACTTGTTGATCGGCTTGGCGCGGATCAAGACCGGTGCGGATATGCGCCTCGACAGTCGAATCGAATGCCGTCGTCGTCGTTTCTTTCGCTAACGCAACCGCTTCGTGGACCGAGTATTCTTTATCTAATTCCACTTTTGCGAGCGCAGCCTTATATTTTTTACCGTGTTTTACAGTCATAGTTTACCTCCGTGGTGCCAGCGGGCCGGCGTTTATGCGCCGAAAACCCTCCCACAAAATTAATCAACCACCGTAATGCCAACCGAACGGGCAGTGCCTTCGATCTGCTTCATCGCGCCTTCAAGGTCAATCGCATTTAAATCTTTCATCTTCGCTTCGGCAATTTCCTTGACCTGCGCGCGCGTTACCTTGCCCACTTTATCTTTGTTCGGAACGCTCGAGCCTTTTTCCACTTTGGCGGCTTTACGGAGCATCACCGCTGCCGGCGAGGTCTTCAATACAAACGTAAACGACCCGTCGGTATATACGGTAATTTCTGCAGGAAGAACCTCGCCCGGTCTTCCTGACGTGCGGGCGTTGTAGTCCTTAACGAAAGCCATAATGTTGATGCCATGACCCGCTAACGCCGGTCCGACCGGGGGCGCGGGAGAGGCTTTTCCAGCCTCAAGCTGGAGACGAACGATTGCTTTAAACTTCTTTGCCATTTTTACTCCTTGTGGTTTTAGCGGACGATTTCTTATGCGGGACGTCCTCCCACTGCATCAAGACGACGCCGAACTACGCTTCCATTCGACCTTCAGTCTTGGTACTGCCTACAAAATTCTTCCTCAGTCTATCATGCCTTCTCAACTTGCAAGAAGTCCAACTCTACCGGCGTTTCACGCCCGAAGAAGTTAACCATCACGCGCACTTTAGTGCGCTCTACGTCAATCGCAGCGACATTGCCGCGGAAGTCATTGAACGGGCCGTCCACAATGCGCACGCGTTCGCCCACTTTGAACGATACTTTAATCATCGGCGCTTCCGCTTCCATGCGCTTGATGATCTGCGATACCTCTTCCGGGCGCAGCGGCGTTGGGTTATCTCCCATGCCGACGAAGCCCGTCACCCCCGGCGTATTGCGGACGACAAACCATGAATCATCGCTCAGCAACATGTTCACAAGCACATAACCAGGGAAAATATGCCGCTCAAACGTACGGCGTTTGCCGTCTCGCACCTCGACCTCTTCTTGCGTCGGAATGATTACATCGAAGATCTTATCTTTCATGCCCATCGTTTCGATGCGCTGCTCAAGGTTGTGACGCACCTTGTTCTCGTATCCTGAATAACAATGGATCACATACCACGCGGGACCTTCCCCTTCTTCCGTCTGAGGAGGCGCGCCCACCGAAGCGGTAGATTCCGCCGGCGCAGGAGGCGCAACCTCATCGTCCGCGCTTTGCGTCGCCGCTTCATTTGCAGGAACGCGAATAGGTTCGGAATCGCCAGCAAGCGGCTGAGCATCCTGCTCCATAAATGTCGAAGCGTTCTCCGAAGTTATTTCTTCAGTCGCTTCCACTGGTTCGCGTTCGAATTCTTCCTGCGCTGACATTCGACCTCAAATTCCGTTCGTTAACGAATACCTAAAACTAGATTCAATACTTCGCGGGCGCCGCCGTCGGTCAAGCCAAGGATCACGCCCATGATAAACATGACGACCAAAACGATCCAAGATAAATGCAAAACCTCGGGCCATGTGGGCCATGAAACTTTGCGAAGCTCGCCGGCGGTCTCGCGAAACAAGGCGGTCACCGGGTTAGGCTTATTTACTTTCGCTTTCGCTTTTGCTTTCCTATCTGCCAAGGCGTCGCTCCTTCATAATTCTTTACAGATTAAACGCCGCAAGGTTCTAGCGGCATCGCATAGATACAGGCCAGGCAGGAATCGAACCCACAACCGCTCGTTTTGGAGACGAGTGCTCTACCAGTTGAGCTACTGGCCTTCGTATAAGACGCAATGAATTGCGTCCTACATTACTTCGTTTCACGATGCAACGTATGTTTTCTGCACCGCGGGCAAAATTTCTTAAATTCGATCCGATTCGGATCATTGCGCCGATTCTTCTCGGTGGTATAGTTCCGTTCTTTGCAATCGCTGCATTGAAGCGTGATCACCGGGCGAACGTCTTTCTTTTTAGAAGCCATGCTAACTACCTAACTTTCTAATTTCAAAAATCATCCCGCAGGTTTCTGCGAGCATTCAGTCTTTTGAACCGAGCCTGCGGGACGATTTATTATTCAATGATCTTGGTGACGACGCCAGCGCCGACGGTCAGACCGCCTTCGCGAATGGCGAAT
>BQMV01000167.1 GCA_022181005.1 Anaerolineaceae bacterium
GAAGACGGCATACGAGATAAGGCCACGTGACTGGAGTTCAGACGTGTGCTCTTCCGATCTCGTATTCGCCATCATCCCGCTCAGCAGTTTCGGCATGTATGTTGGGCGCTTCGTCCGTTTAAACTCATGGGATATCCTCCAGAACCCGGCAGAGACCGCCATGTCCATTCTAGGCTTAGTCATCGATCCCAGCCGCCGCCTTGCTGCGTTCATTTTGCTATACGCAATCTTCTACCTCTTCGTCTATCTTCTACTCTACTCCTTCAGCCACATGCTCGTCGAACATAGCCTCGAATCTCGCGCAGCGCTTGAACAACCTGCAACGACTCAACCCAATCATGCGCGCCGATAATGCCATCCTTATTCGCGGCGGCGGCGATCTTGCCTCCGGCGTCGCGCTCCGCCTGCATCGCGCCGGACTACGCGTTCTGATCGCCGAATTGCCCCAACCGCTCGCCGTGCGTCGAACTGTTTCATTTTGCGAAGCGGTCTACGAAGGCTCGCAAACCGTCGAAGGCGTAAGCGCCAGGCTTATCGAAACGCATCAACTTGCGGCATGGAACGAAACTAACGGGATTCCGGTCATCATTGACCCGCAAGCCTCGCTTCTTCTCGCGTTTCGCGTTCCTGTTGTAATAGACGCACGGCTCGTCAAGACTCCGCCTCCGCCGTTGCCTGCGCCCGTCGCCCTTCATATCGGACTGGGACCCGGCTTCCACGCCGGGCAAAATTGCCACGCCGCCATCGAGACGCGCCGAAGTCACACGCTGGGACGCGTTTATTGGGATGCTGCGCCGCAGACGGATACCGGCGCGCCGGAGGGCGATCCGCGCCGGGTATTGCGCGCGCCAACCGACGGCGTTCTACGCAGCGTAAAAAAGATCGGCGACCAGTGCGAGGAAGGCGAGCTGATCGCTGCCGTCGGCGACAGAACCATCCTCAGCCCGTTTCATGGATTATTGCGAGGATTAATTCGCGATGGCTTGCAGGTAACAAAAGGTTTGAAGATCGGCGACGTAGACGCGCGCGGCGACGTCAGCGCGTGTCGTCTCGTTTCAGATAAAGCGTTATCTATCGGCGGAGGAGCGCTTGAGGCGCTCCTTTCTCAACCTAATATTCGGAAAACCCTGTATTCAGACTCCGTAAAATATCTTTCTTGACGAAATATCAAATCGCTCATATACTCCAACCGATCGTATTCATTAAATGATTACCCGTTCCGCACAAAGAACGTTACGCATTACGCACGCTGATTTACAGCCGCCTCAAAAGTCCATTGATAGAGAGAATTCTAGAAGCCTGCTGGGGCGCTTGCAAAACCGTCGGCTCGAATATGTTCGCGGGGGTGATAAGCGCGTACGGAAATTCGGAGCGCGCCAGATTATCATCAAGCCAACCTGCAATGAAACTACAAAACTGGCGCGAGCGCATCCACAACGCGTATTCGCCTTCTACATCAAAGAATTATAACCAGAGGAATTCATGACCAAAGCGATCAACGATTTTTCCATCATTATTGGCACGAAGAACGGCTCAGGCAGTTCGACCGCTAACAACACGATCTTGCGCTCGATCTTTAAGATGGGCATCCCCGTTTCAGGCAAGAATCTCTTTCCCTCGAACATTCAAGGGCTGCCCACTTGGTATACCATTCGCGTCAGCAAAGACGGCTACCTCGGCAGACGCGAGGAACAAGACATCGTCATCACACTTAACCCTGATTCGTTCATGCGCGACCTTGCCTCTGTGCCGCCGGGCGGAGCCTTCTTCTATGCTGACGACATCAAGCTCCCCATTTCGCGCGCCGACATTGCCGTCTACTCGATGCCTATCAAAAAATTAATCAAAGACGACGCAAACATCCCCGGCAATTTCCGCGAGTTGGTCGGCAACATGATTTATGTCGGCGTTCTCGCTCAGATGATCGGCATTGACCTCGACGCCGTCCACGCCGCGCTTGAATTCCACTTTAAGGGCAAACAGAAACCAATAGACATGAACTTCGGCGCCGTTAAAGCCGGCGCGGAATGGGCGAAAGCCAACCTCGAAAAGAAGGACTCGTTCTACGTCGAACCGATGAACAAAACCGAAGGCTTGATCATGGCGGATGGCAACACCGCTGCAGCGATCGGGTCAGTCTTTGGCGGCGCGCAATTTGTAGCATGGTATCCCATCACGCCCGCCACCTCCATCGCCGAAGGGATGAATGAATACCTTCCCATGCTTCGCAAGCGCGAAGACGGCAAACACACCTACGCCGTTGTGCAGGCGGAGGACGAACTTGCCGCAATCGGCATGGCGATCGGCGCAGGCTGGAGCGGGCTCCGCGCCATGACCTCCACCTCCGGTCCCGGCTTAAGCCTAATGACTGAATTCGTCGGGCTGGCGTACTATGCGGAAGTGCCGGTCGTGATCTGGGATGTGCAGCGTATCGGGCCAAGCACCGGCTTACCCACCCGCACCTCGCAAGCCGACCTCTCCTTCGTCGCTGAAATCGGGCACGGCGACAGCGACAGCATTATCTTGTTGCCCGGCGACGTCAACGAATGCTTTGATTTTGGATGGCAATCGTTTGATATCGCCGAACGCGCGCAAGCGCCGGTCTTCGTCCTCTCCGATTTGGATATAGGTATGAATCAATGGATGAGCCGACCGTTTGAATATCCAAAGACCCCTATGGATCGCGGTAAAGTGCTTTGGGAGAAAGACCTCGAAGAACTCAAAGGAAACTGGGGACGCTACCTTGACAAAGACGGCGACGCCATCGCATATCGCACGTTGCCCGGCAACAAATACCCGCTCAGTTCCTACTTTACACGCGGAACCGGTCACGATGAACACGCCAAATATACGGAAGATTCTACAATGTTTGTGCGCAACATGGATCGCCTCAAAAGAAAATACGAAACGATAAAGAAGTATCTTCCTAAGCCGATCTTGCACGCAACAAAAGGCGCGGAAGTTGGCATCCTCGCTTATGGCTCAACCGAAGCCGCCATCAACGAAGCGCGCGTTCGGCTGGAGCGCGACCACGACATGAAAACAGATTTCCTCCGCGTGCGCGCCCTGCCCCTCACGCAAGAAGTGGACGAGTTCATCGCCAAGCACGATCGGATCTACGTCGTCGAAATGAATCGCGATGGACAAATGCACCAACGGTTGACGCTGGCGCATCCCGAATCAGCTATGAAGTTAATCTCAGTCGCTTACGGAGACGGCTTACCCGCCTCGGCGCGCTGGGTGCGCGAAGGCATTCTGGCAAAACACACAAACGTTCCAGTTTCAAAATCCGCCGCGAAAGCAATGCCGGCGAAGAAGAAAACGTCCGTCAAACAAACGAAGACCGTTTCAAAGAACAGCAGAAAAGGAGTTAAATAATGTCCGCTCTTCCTATGGCTGGCGCTCCCGCCGCCACGAACACCATTGGTCTGACCAAACACGATTATCGCGGCGCGCCGACGACTCTCTGCGCGGGCTGCGGTCACAACTCGATCTCCAATCAGATCGTCGCCGCGATGTATGAGTTAAACGTACTGCCTGAAAATGTCGTCAAATTCAGCGGCATCGGCTGCTCAAGCAAAAGTCCCACCTATTTCATGAATCGTTCGTTCGGTTTCAACAGCCTGCACGGGCGCATGCCTTCCATTGCAACCGGCGCGCTCTTCGGCGATCATACGCTCAAAGGGATCGGCGTCTCAGGCGATGGCGATTCTGCCAGCATCGGCATGGGACAATTCAAGCACGTTATGCGCCGCAACCTGAATATGGTTTACATCGTCGAAAACAACGGCGTATACGGGCTGACCAAAGGGCAATTCTCCGCCACCGCCGAAGTCGGCTTAGAGTTAAAGCGACAGGGAGTCAACCCCTACATGCCGATAGATATCTGTATGGAAGCGATCATTTCAAACGCGACATTCATTGCGCGCTCGTTCGCAGGCAACGCCAAACAGGTTAAAGAATTGGTCAAAGCCGCTTTCTCGCATCGCGGCATCGCCGTGCTGGATATTATCAGCCCATGCGTGACGTTCAATAACGCCGACAGCGCGCATCACTCGTACGCTTGGGGACGCGACCATGAAGAGCCGCTTCACGACCTCACCTATATCGCGCCGCGCGAAGAGATCATGCTCGATAAAGAATTGGAAGAAGGAGAAGTGCGCGAAGTAACCATGCACGACGGCTCAATCATTCTCCTCAAAAATCTGGATAAGGGCTACGACCCCACGAATCGCTTCGAGGCGGTTCGTGCGCTGGAAGAAGCGCAACGCAACAACTGGTTAATCACAGGATTGATCTATAAAGCCCCCGAAAAATCTTCTCTGGTCGACTCTTATAATCTGGTGGATACGCCTCTCAACCGTCTCACAGAATCCGATTTACGCCCTACGCCGGAGATGATCAACAAGGTCAACGCCTTGATGTTCTAATCTCGTTAACCGCCGACCTCTCTCCATCAGGAGAGAGGTTTTCTATGCTTCATATTACCCCATCCATCCAGATTCGCGAAAGCGAATTGCGCTTCGAATATGTTCGCGCATCGGGACCCGGCGGACAAAACGTCAATAAAACAGCCACCGTGGCGCAGTTGCGATTCGACGCGCGCGCTTCATCGTTGCCCGAAGACGTCAAGTCGCGCCTGATACGGCTAGCTGGCAAACGAGCGACAAACGACGGCGTTCTATTCATAGAAGCCAAACAATTCCGCACGCAAGAACAAAATCGCGAAGATGCAATCAGGCGGCTGATCAC
>BQMV01000168.1 GCA_022181005.1 Anaerolineaceae bacterium
TTCGCGGTCGTACCCCATCACTTTGATCTGGCGCGTCTTCTGGTCTACCTCAAACGAGACGCCCTCCGGCGCCTCTACCTTGACGGGATGAGAATAACCGACGTACAACATCAGCGCTTTGCCGTCTATTTCGGCGCGGTAACCCACGCCTTCCACCGCCAATGTCACTACGAAACCGACGCTCACGCCATGCACCATGTTGGCGATCAGCGCGCGGGTTGTGCCGTGCAAAGCGCGTTCAACAGGATGGTTCGATTGGCGCTTCACAATCACCTGCCCATCCTCCATCGAAATTGAAATATGCGGGGAGAACGCGCGCTTAAGTTCGCCTTTCGGTCCTTTGACGTGGACGTTCGAGCCTTGCACGTTAACTTGCACGCCGCTCGGAATTTCCACGGGTAATCGTCCAATACGAGACACTACAACCTCCTGCCTTTACCAAACTTTGCAGAGAATTTCGCCGCCCACGCCAAGTTGCCTCGCGCGCGCGCCGGTCATTACACCCTTGGGCGTTGAGAGGATCGCAACGCCGATCCCAGACAGCACCCAGGGGATATCTTGTTTTCGCGTATATACGCGGCGGCCGGGCTTGCTCACGCGCTCCAGTCCGGAAATGACCGGGCGCTTCTCTCTTCGTTCGCCGACGTATTTAATCTTCAAGCGCAAAGTCTTCTGCGCCGCCTGCTCGCTCTCCACCACTTCAAAACTTTCGAGAAACCCTTCATCTTTGAGGATTCGAGCAATCTCTACTTTAAGTTTGCTGTTAGGCATTGCCGTAAGCGCGTGCCCCGCCATAGCGGCATTGCGGACGCGGGTTAACATATCGGCGATTGGGTCATTGATGGTCATAAGTCACCTCGCTCCTGTTACCACGACGCCTTAGTCACGCCGGGAATTTTTCCCTGCAGCGCCAGCTCGCGAAAACAAATTCGGCACAACCCAAAGCGGCGGATATAGCCGCGCGGGCGTCCGCAACGGACGCAACGATTCCGCACCTGCGTTGGGTGAGCCCGTCGGGCTTCTCGATACTGCATACATTTCTTTGCCATAAGTTACGCATCCTTCTTGTCGAACGGCATGCCGAGCAATTGCAACATTGCGCGCGCCTGATTATCGTCGCTCGCGGTGGTCACAATAGTGACTTCCATCCCGCGCAGTTTATCAATCTTGTCGTATTCAATTTCCGGAAAGATCAATTGATCTTTCAAGCCAAGCGTATAGTTGCCTCTGCCGTCGAAGGCATTGGCGGATATGCCGTGAAAATCACGCACACGCGGAAGCGCAGTGGACATCAGACGGTCAAGGAACGCCCACATGCGATCGCCGCGCAAGGTCACTTTAGTTCCGATAACGCGTCCTTCGCGCAACTTAAAGTTCGCAATGCTCTTACGCGCCTTCGTCATGACCGGCTTCTGCCCTGCAATGATGGTCAAATCGTTCGCGGCGGCTTCGAGACCTTTCGAATTATCCATCTCTTCGCCCAAGCCGATATTAATTACGACCTTCGAGACGCGTGGCACTTGCATGATGTTCCCGTATCCAAAGGACTTCCGCAAAGCCGGGACGACTTCGCCGTTATATTTTTCCTGCAATCTGTTCATCGCTCAATCACTCCGCGGCTAATCTATAAAAGCCTGGCATTTTTTGCATACGCGGCGCGCGCCGTCGTTATCGCGCTGCACGCCGACGCGGGTAGCGGCTTTGCACGTCGGACAAACCAGCATCACCTTCGAAATATCCATCGGATTCTCAAATTGGATGCGTCCCGGGTTAATGCTGCGCCCAGCCTGCGTCTGCACTTGTTTCTGGTGCTTGGTGCGAACGTTTACGCCCTGCACCACCACGCGCCGATCTTTGATCAACACGTTGATCACTTCGCCGCGTTTTCCTTTATCTTCAAGGCGTCCGCTGATCACTTCAACGGTGTCGCCTTTGCGAATCTTCACATTCATGCTTTATTACTCCTGCGCCTACAACACTTCGGGCGCCAGCGAAACAATCTTCATGAAACCTTTTTCGCGAAGCTCTCTCGCCACTGGACCGAAGATGCGCGTGCCTTTAGGATTCACGCCATCCGCGTCTAACACAACGGCGGCATTGTCGTCAAAACGGATATACGAGCCGTCTTCTCGCCGATACTCTTTCGAACAACGGACGATGACTGCGCGCACTTTCTCGCTCTTCTTAACTCCGCCCTGCGGCGAAGCCGACTTAACTGAAGCGACAACCACGTCGCCGATCGACCCGTAGCGGCGAATCGAACCGCCAAGCACATGAATGACCAGCAGCTCGCGGGCGCCTGAATTATCAGCGACTTTCAATCGAGACTCTTTTTGAATCACGGGTTACTCCTCCGTCTTCAAATCCGCGACGCCTTCGTCAGCGGTGCGCGTCTCGCGCTTGACAATAGACTCAACCACCCAGCGCTTATCGCGCGAAAGCGGTTTCGATTCGACTAGTCGCACTTCATCGCCCACCTGGCAACCGATTTCATCGTGCGCCTTGAAGCGTTTGCTGGAGTGGACGACTTTGCGATACACCGGATGACGGAACGTGCGCGTCACCTCGACTACCACTGTTTTTGCCATTTTTGCGCTGGCGACGACGCCGATAATACGACGACGATTGTTCATGCTTCACCTTCCGTAACTTCAGATGCCTTTTGCTCGCGCAAAATGGTCAACATACGCGCCACGTCGCGTTTGATAATGCGCAATCGGTCGGTATCCGTCAACTGGCCGGTGACCTGCTGAAAGCGCAACTTCATCAATTCCTCGCGCGCGTCGGCGATCTTCGTTTCGAGTTCGCCGCTCTGCAAATTTCTCAACTCTTTTGATTTCGTCGCTTTCATGCTTATTCTCCCGCCTCATGGCGCGAAACCACTCTGGTCTTGATCGAAAATTTATATTGCGCGTTCTTCAACGCTTGTATAGCCACAGCCGAATCCAAGCCGCTTACTTCAAACATGATACGACCCGGTTTAACCACCGCGACATAGTATTCCACATTGCCTTTGCCGGATCCCATGCGGGTCTCAGGCGGCTTATGCGTAAACGGTTTGGCAGGAAAGATACGAATCCACACTTTCCCGCGCCGCTTCATTTCGCGGACGATCGTCCGACGCGCCGCTTCGATCTGCCGCGCAGTCACCCAACCGGGCTCTAATGCCTGCAAGCCGAAATCGCCGAAACTGATTTCCGCGCCCCGCAAGGCTTTGCCTCTCATTCGTCCGCGCATTTGCTTGCGCCACTTTACACGTTTTGGCATCAACATAATTAACTACCTCATTCTTCGGTACGCCGCTTACTGGCTTACGTACACGCCTTCCGTCGTTTCGATTTTCTCTTCCGTTTCGAGTGCGGCTTCGCCTTTATACACCCACACTTTCACGCCGATCTGACCATACGTAGTGCTCGCTTCGGCGATGGCAAAATCAACATTAGAGCGCAGCGTCTGCAAAGGCACGCGTCCTTCGCGCAGCCATACTTCGCGCGACATTTCCGCGCCGCCCAAACGTCCGCTGACCATGATCTTGATGCCGCCCGCGCCTTGCTTGATCGCCTGTTGGATCGCGCGTTTCATAGCGCGACGATAGGCAATGCGCCGTTCGAGTTGATCGGCGATATTGAGCGCCACCAGCGTCGCATCGGTATCGGGAGAGCCGATCTCTTTAACGTCCAAGTCTACTTTCCCGCCGATTAATGCTTCCAGCGCCGCACGGATTCTCTTCACGCCTTCGCCTTTGCGTCCAATAAGAACGCCCGGCTTGGCGGTATAGATAAAAATCTTAAGTTTGCCGGGATAGCGCTCCACGTCTATGCGCGAGATGCCAGCCTTGCGATTCAGCACCGTCTCCGGTAGATTCTTGCGGAGTTTTTGCACTTCGGCGTTTTTAGCGGCGCCGCCTTTGGAATCGACCCCTAACAAGAGGCTGCGGATGGCAAAATCTTGATGCAGTTGCTGGCGGTATTCCGAACCCTCGGCAAACCAGCGCCCCTGCCAGCCTTGATTGATGCCGAGCCTCATTCCAATCGGATGAACTTTACGACCCATAATTTCTCCTTAACTCCTACGACCCGCGCTCGCGCAGTACGACTGTGACGTGTGAACTTCGCCGAAATATCCGTTTGAAACGTCCACGCGCGCCAAATCGTCTCCACTTGCGCGTCTGCGCCTCATCGGCAAAAATCTTTGCAACGACAAGATCGTCGCGGCTTAAACCGTAGTTTTCTTCAGCGCTGGCGATCGCAGAAGCAAGCAACTTGCGCACCGGTGTCGCGGCGGCTTTATTCGCAAAGCGCAGCGTTTCCAACGCTTCATTGGCTCCCTGACCGCGTACTAGGTCAACTACCAAGCGCACTTTCTGCGCAGACATAGGAAGAGATTTTAAATGTGCCTGAATATCATGCATGGCTCAAATTCCTTACTACGCAGCTTTCTCGCCGATTGTGTGACCGCGGAACGTGCGCGTCGGCGCAAATTCGCCCAACCGATTACCGACCATATTCTCAGTGATATAGATCGGCACATGGCGGCGTCCGTCGTGTACGGCAATGGTATGCCCAACCATTTGAGGGAAGATCACGCTGGCGCGACTCCACGTGCGCAACACTTTCTTCTCGCCTTTCTGGTTCATGGCTTCGACTCGCTTCAACAACTTCGGTTCCACAAAGGGA
>BQMV01000169.1 GCA_022181005.1 Anaerolineaceae bacterium
ATAAGCCAACAAGCGTTTAATGTTCATTTGCGGCAATGCAAGCAAGTTCCCTACCAGCATCGAAGCGGCGGCGAATATGACGAGAGCCGTCGTCCATGCCGTAGAAAGATTCGAGCCGGGGAACGCCACAAAGAACAATCGCAAAAGGACGGCGTATCCGGCGGCTTTCGAAGCTGTGGATAAGAATCCGGCCACCGGAATAGGCGAGCCTTCATATACGTCCGGCGCCCAAAAATGGAAAGGCGTAAAAGTGACCTTGAAGCCGATGCCCACAAAAATCAGCGCGAGAACGCCGAACGCAGTCAGCGGAGCGATTTCTCCTACTTTGAACATTTCAGCCAGCCGATAAATGTCTGTTGTGCCGGAGAATCCGAACACGAGGCTGAAGCCGTACAGCATGATCGTCGTAGCCAGAATTCCGAAGAGAAAATATTTGAATCCTGCTTCCGTCGAACGGTTGTCTCCCAACATAAATCCCGCTAGTACATATAACGGGATCGAAGCCGTCTCTATGGCGAGGAATAGCATAATCAGGTCGGCAGATACCGCCATTAAATTCATGCCGATTAATGAAGCGAGCAACAGGAGATACGCTTCTCCGCGTGTAGCGAGCCGCTCGTGATCCATCATCAGCAGAGCGGTCGCGGCGGCGGCAAACATAAAGAGCATTTTCAGGAAGAATCCCAGCCAATCGAAGCGGATCATACCGCCGAAAGTGGGCAGCGGCTCGCCGGGGCGCCCCACGATCAGGCTGACGATCATCGCTGCAAACAACCCGCCGGCGGCGAGCCAACCTACATTGCGACGTTTCTCCTCTTTCCAGAACGGTTCAATGATGAGAATCAGCATTCCCACAATCAGGATCAATATTTCGGGGAGGATGGATGCAAACGCGAGCGGGGTAAACATTAAGAGCCTCCCAACAAACGCAGAATATTATCAACGCCCGTCTGCACGATCGGCGCCATAAATTTGGGGTACAAACCGATAATGACCATAAAGAAGCACAGCGTTACAAGCGCGGTTTTATCTAGAATTGTAATATCGGTCAGATGTCCTTCAAACCGTTCGGGAACATCGCCAAAGAAGACCTGCCGCACGATGCGCATAATGTAAGCGGCGGTGATAATGATGGAAATACTGCAAATCACGGCGACCAGCCAGTTGACCTGCCACACGCCCATGAAGATCGGAAATTCAGCGACAAAGCCGGAGAAGAGCGGCATGCCCATTGAGACCAAGCCGCCGATGATAAAACCCACTGCTGCAAACGGCATGATCTTGCTCATGCCGCCTAATTCAGGAATTTGACGCGTGTGCGCTCGGTCGTAGATCATGCCGACGACGGCAAAAAAGAGCGCGGTCATCGCGCCGTGCGAAAACATCTGCATTCCCGAACCCAGCAACCCATCGCGGTTGAGCGTGGAGAAGCCAAGCATAACCAAACCCATGTGCGACACAGATGAAAAGCCGACCATGTATTTAAAGTCGGTCTGCACAAAAGCGATGTATGCGCCATATACAACCGCCACCCCAGCGAACAGCATGATAAGCCACGACCAGTGCTTCGCGCCTTCAGGCAGCAGCATAATGCCTACGCGTAATGCGGCAAAGGCTCCCAACTTCATCAACACGCCGGCGTGGAACATGGAAACAGCGGTTGGCGCGGCGACGTGTCCATCTGGCGACCAGTTGTGAAAGGGCCAAAGGCCGCCTAATATCGCAAACCCTAAGAAAACCGGCAAGAACCAGACAATTTGAAACTGTTGTGAAAAGCCGGCGCTCTCCATCGCCAGCATGTCGAAGGTTAATACGCCTGTATTTTGATACTGCACAATGAGCATCGCCAGCGCGCCAACCAGAGCGATCACCGAGCCTAAGAGCAGATAGAGCGTCAACTTCATCGCGGCGTATTCGCGTGTAACGTTCCAGCCCCAAATGACGATGAGCAAGTACATTGGAAAGACGGCAATCTCGTAAAAGAAGAACAGCATAAAGAGGTCAAGGGAAGCGAACACGCCAAACACGCCCCAGGCAAGGACGAACAGAAAGGCGAAAAATTCACGCGGACGGTCTTGAATTCCCGCCATGACATGCGGGCGATCATCGCCCCATGAGATTAATACGCCTGTAAACATAACCACGCCTGTCAGCAATACCAGCGGCGCGCTGATGCCGTCCACGCCGAGGCTGAGGCTAATGCCCAATGCAGGCAGCCAATCGTAACGCTCGACAAATTGATAGCCGCCCAACATTTGGTCGTATGTGAAATAGACCCACAAAGAAAGGACCAAGGTGAATGCGGCAGAAGCCGCTGCGACTGCGCGCGTCTCATTTTTGCGATCAGCCGGTATCATCAATAGAATCAATGCGGCGACCAGAGGGGTAAAAGTAATTACGCTCAATACAGGAAAATTCATCGCCAGCCTCTTAGAATAAGAACCCAACCGCTTTGTTGATCACGTCAAGAATCCAAGCAGGGTAAACGCCGATCCATAACATCAAGATCATCAACGGCGCCATTACCAGAATCTCGCGCGCGTTGACTTCGGTCAGAACATGTTCGCCATGCGCCCAGCGTTCGTTCAACGGTCCGTGCAACACTTTCTTAAGCGCTTTCAAAATATACGCGCCGGTAAAGAACAAACCCGCCATGGAAATCGCCACATATCCCGTAAAGATGGGCCATGTTCCACGCACGACGAGGAACTCGGAGACAAATCCGTTCAATCCCGGCAACCCCAGCGACGACATGCTGGTAAAGATCAATATAGCGCCGTATACGGGAATCAGCGTAAACAAGCCGCCATACTCCTCAAGATTGCGCGTGTGCGTTCTTTCATAAATAACGCCGACAAGGAAGAACATGCCAGCGGCGGACAACCCATGATTGAACATTTGCAAAACTGCGCCGTTCATTGCGATAACGGCATCGGGCGTGCCAGACGCTAAAGCGGCGGCGGCAATTCCGAGGACGACAAACCCCATATGATTCACGGACGAATATGCGACCAATCGTTTGAAATCAGTTTGAGCGAAGGAAGAAAGCGCGCCAAAGACAATCGCAGCAGTAGCGAGAAACGCCAATGCGCCCGCAAAATATCTCGCTTCGACAGGATACAGCGGGAGAATGAGACGCAAAAACCCGTACGCGCCAAGTTTGAGTAAAACGCCCGCCAACAACATTGAGCCGGCAGTCGGCGCTTCGGTATGGGCATCGGGCAGCCAAGTGTGGAAGGGCCAGATCGGCACTTTGACGGAGAACGCGACGACGAACGCCCAAAATGCGACTGTTTTCACCGTGGAGACTGACATGCCGAGAAGAGTCGCGTCGGGGTCTAACGATGTCCAACGCTGAGCAAGGACGAGCAGATCGAAGGTCCCGAAGAGAACGCCGAGCAACTGGATGCCGAGCAGGAGTCCCACCGATCCGCCCATTGTGTAGATCAGGAACTTCATTGAGGCGTAGTTACGGTTGGCGCTCCCCCATTGATTGATCAGGAAGTACATCGGGATGAGGCCCACTTCCCAAAAGACGAAGAAGACGAGCAAGTCTAGCGATAGAAAAACGCCCAACATACCCGTCTCTAAGAACAGGAAGAGAATCATGTATGCTTTGACGCGTTCGGAGATATTGAACGAGGCGAGGATGGCAAGCGGCGTGAGAAGCGTCGTCAACAAGACCATCGTAAGCGAGAGTCCATCTACGCCGAGGTAGAATGAGGAGCCAATCGCTTCATACCATTCGTAGCGTTCGCGGAATTGAAAGCCGGGCTGGAACGATTTAAATTGAAACCAAACGCCAATAGATAAAGCCAGCGGGAGCAGGCTCGCGCCGAACGCGAACCAGCGCAATAGTTTCACCTCGTCTTTGGGCAGGAAGAGCATGATCAGCGCCGCCGCCGCAGGGAGGAGCAGAATGAGCGTAAGGAAGTGGTTTGCAATGAAGTCCATAGTCGCTCCTACGCCAGCATAAAGAAGTACAGGAACGCGCCGATAAGCAGGAAGAGCGTCAGCGCGAGAATAAGATATTGTTGAATACGCCCGGTCTGCATCAGTTTTAGTTTCTCTCCCGATCCATAAGTAACGTTTGCGGAACCGTCGCCGAAGAAGCGGTTGATCACCGGTATGTCGAAGTAATTGCGCACGACATCGCCGATCCGTTGCGTGCCGGGTCCAAACAAGTGCAAGAAGCCGTCAATTAAGCTCTTATCAACGATTTGATAGACGATCTTATCGGCGAACCAAATCGCGGGTTTGATAAAGACCGCATCATAGATTTCATCAATATAATATTTGTTCTTGAGGAAGCCGAGCTGCAATTTATCTTCCGCAGGCGAGTTGACGTTGCGATAGGCAAAGTAGCCAAGCCCAAGACCGCCGAGCGCGACAAGGAGCGAGGTCAGCAAGGGAACGGCGTGAAACTCCAAAGCGGCAGGGCGCTCGGCGAGAGTCCCGCCGACGAATTCATGAAACCAGTTTGGGATGAATCCGCCGATGAGAGGAAAGTGTTCAGGAATGCCCACCCAACCGTATACGATCGCCAACGCCGAGAGGACGACAAGCGGAAGCGTCATCGTCCACGGCGTTTCGTGCGCGTGCGCCGCCTCTTCCGTGCGCGGCTTGCCGAGGAAGGTTAACGTGATCTGGCGCATCGTGTAAAACGCCGTT
>BQMV01000170.1 GCA_022181005.1 Anaerolineaceae bacterium
AGATAAGGCCACGTGACTGGAGTTCAGACGTGTGCTCTTCCGATCTTTGCAAGCCGTCGCAAACGTCAGCGGCGTCGCCGTTATCCGTTTGCCCGACGGCGGGACGCAGACCATCGTATTCGCGACGGATCAATTCGGCGTAGCCAAATTCTCATTTGATTTCACGAATCTCAAACCGGGCAAGCTTGTATCCATCGAGATCGCCGTCAATTACCAAGGGCTGGCAACTGCGACAAAAACATCGTTCCGAATTTGGCATTAGCCCGCCCGCAAAAACACCTCTTGTCAATCGTACTCTAGTCGGACTGAGAGACTGTTTTTTAATTCAGCTTTCACGGATCAACGCAGATTTTTGATAAAAACAAACTCGAAAATGCTTTTCCCTCCTTTTCATCTGCATTTATCTGTAGCGAATTGCGTTCGTTTAAGAAGCGCTCTCTTAGCGCGGATTTACACGAATTTTGACTATCAATTTTCAAACCTTTGTGATCTTTGCGCCCTTTGGGGCGAATTAAGAAACAATTTCTTAACGGCAACAGTCTTAGTGCGCCTATCCGGTAAAGCCATACTCAATCGCTTGCCTTCCGCATTCACTATCGCCTCATAGCGGTATAATTGCTTCAAATTAAATCGGAGAAACTATGAATATTGTTGATGTAATCAAAACTGCGGCGGCTTTCACATGGCTCGCTGCCATCGGGCTGGGCGTTTTAGCGACTGTTCGCGCCAGCCGTCACCAGACCGCCAAAGGGTCCAGCTCAAGCGCGTTGATTTTGGTTATCGTTGCCGCAATCCTCACCGTGTTGGGTTCGGGGCTTGTGTATGTTGAATCAAATGAACGCGGCGTGGTCAAGACAGTGCGCGCGGGAGGCGTCCGCCCGGCGGCGCTAGAGCCCGGTCTACATTGGATTCTTCCCATTGTTGAGCAAGTGGTAAATTACTCCATCTCGAATCAAACGTATACAATGTCCTTCTTGCCAGAGCAGGGACCAACTTCCGCTGAGGATTCGATCCGCGCGCGCACCAAAGACGGACAGGAAGTGATCATTGATGGAACGGTGATCTATCGCATTGATCCAGCCAAAGTCGTACAGTTGCACATTGCCTGGCAGAATAACTACGAAAGCGGGATCGTGCGCCCCGAAACGCGCGGCGCCATCCGCGATGCGGTGGCGCAATATGGCGTGGAAGAAGTCGTTTCCACCAAACGCGAAGAGATGGTTCAGATCATCACCGATGAATTAGTGAACAGTTTATCGAAAAACAATCTTGAACTGCTCGATTTCATTTTACGCGATATTCACTTTAGCGAAGAGTACGCCGCTGCCGTAGAGCAAAAGCAGATCGCTGAACAGCAAGCCTTGCAAGCCGCATTAGTCGTAGAACAGAAAAAACAAGAGGCTGAGCAAGCCCGTCAAGAGGCGCAAGGTCTCGCTGACGCAGCCGTGATTACAGCCAAAGGCAGAGCGGAAGCGGTCGTTATTCAGGCGCAGGCAGACGCGCAAGCCAATCAATTGCTTGCTGCATCCCTCACACCCGAACTGCTTCAATACCAATACATTTTGAGACTGGCGCCCGGAGTACAGACTATCTTTATTCCATCGGGCAACCAATTCATTTTGCCGTTGCCGGGCATGCCATCCACACCGCAATAAATCATGTAGGGGCAGGATTACCCTGCCCCTACTACAAATTTACAACAATGCCCATCCCTCAAACTGGGCGCGAAATCCGCCTCACGACTCTTTCAACGTGCGCGGGTTGAGCGTCTAAATTAAGCGCCGACGCGCTGACGCAGGTTCTGCGTCCCCTTCAAAATACTTTTAACTCCGCCTCCTATCCAGATCTGCTCATTGGTCTGCGCGAACCGGATGATGCGGCTGTTTGGCGTTTAGACGACGACCGCGCTATCGTCGTCACCGCCGATTTCTTCACTCCAGTTGTGGACGATGCCTACGATTACGGCGCCATCGCTGCGGCAAACAGCATGTCGGATGTGTACGCGATGGGAGGCAAGCCCTTCCTTGCATTGAACGTCGCCGCCCTACCCGATAATTTGCCAAATGAAATCTCCAGCGAGATTATTCGCGGCGGCGCGGAAAAAGCGCGCGAGGCGGGAGTCGTCATCGCCGGCGGGCATACCGTCAAAGACGAAGAACCCAAGTTCGGACTCGTCGTTATCGGTTTTGTTGATCCGCGCAAGATGTTAAGCAAAGGCGGGCTTCAAGTCGGCGATGCGCTCGTGCTGACAAAGCCTCTCGGCTTCGGCGTTACAACTACCGCGTTGAAACGCGAACAAGTTGACGAGAAAGATTTGCTTGAAGCAGTCAGTTGGATGAAGCGCTTGAACAAAGACGCAAGTCAACTCGCCGTGGAATTTGGTCTACGCGGCGGGACGGATATTACCGGCTACAGCCTTCTCGGTCATGGGCTTGAGATGGCGAACGCATCGAAGGTCTCATTAAAATTGGAATTTGAAGAAATCCCTTTTATTTCAAGCGCAAGAAAATACGCCAAGAAGGGTTGCTTCGCCGGCGGCGCGTTCGATAACAAATCCCACTTCGAGGCGCAGGTGAAGTTTGCCGACTCGATTGACGAAGAGAATCAAATGTTGTTATTCGATCCACAAACCAGCGGCGGATTACTGCTCGGCGTTCCGCAAGAAAAATTTGCGGCGTTCACCGCCCGCGCTGCCGAGATAAATCAACCCGTCTGGACGATCGGACGCGTCGAAACAGGGTCGGGTATCCACGTTGCTTGAAGCGGGTTATAGTACAATACAAGAAACGTTGGAAACGCTCTCAGACTCATGTCCGAAATTCCCATAGAAATCAATCTTACATCTGGGCTGATCACCATCACGATCTTGCTCGTCTTAAACGGCATCCTCGCCATGGCAGAGACCGCCCTGCTTTCCGTGCGCAAGGCGCGGCTTCAAAACGAACAGAACAAAGGCGACGCGCGCGCGGGCATTGTGCTGAAACTCACCGAGGATCCGAATCGTTTCTTGTCGGTCATTCAGATCGGGATTACATCTATCGATCTATTGATCGGAGCGCTCACCGGGGCGACGATCGGCGTCTGGATCAATCAACGGCTCAGCGTCCTGCCTGCGCTTGCGCCATATAGCGAAGCGATCGGTTTGTTAATTGGCGTGCTGCCCGTAACCTACCTCTCGCTTGTGTTGGGCGAATTGGTGCCTAAGCGGCTGGCGCTGCGCGATCCAGAGGGGGTCTCGTCAACGGTCGCGGGACCGATGATGTTCTTTTCAAAAATACTCTCGCCGATCGTTAAGCTTTTAAGTGTTTCAACCGAATTCGTATTGAAAGTTCTCGGCGTAAGGATCAGTGAAGAGCCGCCGGTCACCGAAGAAGAAATTCAATTATTGATAGACCAAGGCACGGAGGCGGGCGTTTTTGAAGAAGCCGAACACGATATGGTGGAAGGCGTGTTCAGCCTTAACGATCAACGCGTGTATTCATTGATGACGCCGCGCCCCGATATTGTTTATTTAGATATTGACGACACACTGGCAGACGTTCACAAGAAGATCGGCGAAAGCGAATACTCGCGCTTCCCTGTGCGACAGGGAACGCTCGACACGATTCTAGGCGTCGTTAAAGCCCGCGATCTGTTGATGAAAAGTTTAAGCGGCGAAGACATCCGCTTGAAAGACGTTCTCAAGCCAGCCTTCTTCATCCCGGAGACCATGTTTGCTTCGCGCGCGCTTGAAGTCTTCAAGGAAAAAGGAACGCAGATACTTCTTGTCGTTGACGAATTTGGCGGCTTGCAAGGGCTGATTACCATCAACGACATTCTGGAAGAGATCGTAGGACAGATGGAGCACGAAGAGCCGCAAGCGACGCAGCGGCAAGATGGATCGTGGCTATTAGACGGCATGTTGGAAACGGACGAATTCAAGGAAATCTTCAAACTCAACGCGCTTCCGCATGAAGGCGAGTACGAAACTCTCAGCGGATTCATAATGATGTCGTTGGGGCGCGTGCCAATATCGGCGGATCACTTCGAGTGGCACAATTTGCGCTTCGAAGTGGTTGACATGGACGGCCGCCGCGTGGACAAAGTGCTGGTTACCACGCTGCCGCAACGATCCCCTGGGCAAGAGCCGGTAAAAGTCAATTAAAACCTCCCCATTATGATAAATTCAGCCAAGTCGGAGAACAATTCGCGAGTATTGATCATCGCGGTGTTGTTTTTGTTGTCCGGCGCAGCCGGTTTGATCTACCAGATCGTCTGGCACCGCTTGCTCGAAATCTATTTCGGGGTCACGATGACCGCAATCACGCTCATCGTTGCTGCGTACATGGCGGGGCTTGGGCTCGGATCGCTTTTGGGCGGTCGAATAGCGCACCGACTTAAACGCGTCGTTATGGTTTATGGCATTGTCGAAATAGGAATCGCCATCTTCGGATATTACAGCTCCGATCTCATCCATTGGATCGGTAAACGCACGGCGGGAAGCCCATATCCCGCTGTCTTTCTTCTTAGTTTTCTTCTCCTTTTGATTCCCACGCTATTAATGGGGATGACGCTGCCGCTGCTGGCGCAATCTTTTGTGAACCGTGTGGACATATCCGGTC
>BQMV01000171.1 GCA_022181005.1 Anaerolineaceae bacterium
GATACAGGCTCGCGAACCCTACAAAGCCAAAAGCGGCAACGACAAGGAACGCGCCCCAGCCCAGCCACAGCGAGAGCAGGTCTGCCCAAGGCGTGAGGACCCAGCCTTCGGTGAATTTGCCGAGCGCAAGAAAGGTCATCAGCGCGACAGCGAGCGTGAAGACGCCGAACGTGTCGCGCGCATATTTGCCGAAATGATCGTCGAGGCGTGCGAGACGATCAAGCCAGTTGTTTCGCGGTTCGGGTTCGGGTTGTGAGCGAGATTGTCGTTGCATCGCGTGGGTTACCCAGCCTCTTCAGTGTGTTCCATCTCGCGGATAGCGTGAGCCACCGCCTCGACCGCCACGCGCTGTTTGCGATACAGATCGGCTTCCGACATGGCGAGCCTACCCGCCACTTCGCGCACTTTTCTGCCCTCGATAAATTTCATTTCGAGGATGTTATACAAAATCCATTCGCTGGTGAAGCGGCGATCGCCTTCGGGTTTCACTTGATCTACCGCTTTGCGGAGTAACGCGCGTAAGGCATTCTGCGCGTTACCGTCGTGATCATCAACCAGCGTTTTCACAACATGCAATTTCATCAGCGGGCTGTTGGTAAGTTTCGGGCCACCCCAGTAATGCGCGAGCGCGTCTTTCACCCAATCTGCAAATTCCGACTCGTCCGGCAAAGGCTCACGCAGCAATGCGGCGCGCGTGTCGTAGCGTCCAGCGGCGCGTATTTGCTGTAGGAATTCGATCTGCGGTTTTAAACTTTCAAGCGACAGGAAAACGCGTTGTTGCAAGAGTCGGTCCTCCAAAGCCAGCGCGATACGTTCAGCAAGCAACCAGAGCGCGTCGCGCTGATCTTTATCCAGTTGTATTTTCTCCAGTCTTCGCGCAACTCCAAGCAACCCTAGCAACGGCGGAATTTCGTCTCTATCGCCGATCTCCTTTCGCTTGCGAAGCGGAAGAATCCAGAAGTTTCCCCATACATATTCGATGCGGCGCTCCACCCCGTTCGAATGGACGATCCGCAGGGCTTCATCAAGGTTTTCTTCTTCAAGCAAAGATTGATTCCCTGCGGTTAGACTCAGCGTTAACTCATTTCCGTCCAAAGCGGCGACGAACGCGCATGGCGATTGCAAGTGATCGCGCACGGCGGCGAGCGCCGTTTCGAGAAATTGATGCAAGTCTCCACGCGTAAGCAACCGTTCCTCAATATTTTGAAGAAGTTGAATCTCCTGACGGTCGCGTCCATAAAAAAGCAGACGTTCCCACAGCGGCGAAAACAGCGTGACCGCATGTTCAAATAGCAAGACTGTCACTACGACCGCCAGAGGCACGAATCCCGAATATGGTTCGCCGCCAAGAAATTGCCCTGTGCGCCGCACCAAGGTCATCGCAGCCAGCGCCAACGACGCGGTGATCGGCCCGCGCAAAAGCCATTTAAACAGCCGGCTTTTCACCACCCGATCGGGCCATGTCACTCCGAAGAATGCGACTGCGTACGCCATAACAATCAGCAACGCGGCGACCAGCAAGTTGTTAATAAAGGCGACGCTCCAAAACAGAAGCACGTGCTGCGCGGCAAAACTGGAGCCTAACAAAAGGTAGGGATACGAGCCAAGCGCCGGAGCGGTCGCACTCGCGATCAAGTAGATCATTCTGCGCTTTCCCAGCCCGGTCAACATCAACAAATAAGCGCGAATAAAGTTGCAGCCTGCCCAAGCGATGATCGTAAAATAGAAAGCGGTGAGCGCTTGCGTCCAAACTGTTCGGCTTAAATGCGGCGCGGGGAGTTCGCTTGAGGCAAGCGAACCAACGAGCGTCCCTGCCGCCAGCAGAATGATAAAGCCGAGCGCCAACGCGTACGTCAGGCGCAACGCAATCCTTCGCCTGCCGCGCGAGGAATGTCCCGCCGTCGCCAATAACGCATCTGAAAGGTGCAAATATGCCGGCGGCAAAAATATCACCCCGATCCACTGAGCTCTTAACAGTAATTCAATCCCCTGTTTCGACAGGCTGTCATTCTGCAGCGCCTCTGAAGTAAAAATTGCCGCTACGCACAATAGAATCACTGCAAACGAGCGCGCAACGCGATTGCGCAAATTGAAAGATAACGCATATAGAAGCAGCGAGAACGCAGTGATTGCGATGCCCGCCGTCAAAATATCATTCAGCGTTTGAAGCGCTGTTAGTAGCCAATCCTGCCAGCCGTTCACTATAGGTCAACCTGATTTAATCGTCTTTGCAAAAAATAAAGCCACATCTTGCGTGGCGTAATAGCGGTCATTATACCCGCAGAAATCATACCCGAATTTTCGCGCCAAACGAATGCCGTTCTGATTCTTCGATTGCATCTCAAGTATAAGGCGGCGTACGCCGCGCTCAACTGCCCATCCTTGCGCCGCCGACAGCAGTTCAGACGCGCCGCCCCTACGTCTCGACGGAACGCCAACAACCAGATCAGTCACCCACGCCGTCGCGGAGACTCTATCTTCTTTTGCAGAGAGGTAGCCAATTGGCGCGCCCGCCTCCAAGAGAATAAGGTTTAAATCGCGCCGCGTCCAATCGTCTGCGAGCGAAGCTGGGTCGCGCGGATACGCCACGTCTATAGCACGAGGCAGGCGCACTTCGCGGAAACTAGCGTCAATTTGACCGTCATTATGGACAAGATTCAACTGCCAAACATAATCGCTCTGAGAGGCGTGGTCAAGCGCCGTCAAGCGCGGAATATCAGTTGCGACAGTCAGACGAATATCGAACACATTTACTCCTCTTCTATATCACGGGTTTTCTATGCGCACGGCAACAACGCAGGGTTCGAGCGTTTCACCAGCGTTATCAATCAATACCAATTGTAGGAAATAGTCGCCGTTAGAGAGCGTGGTCGTATCCCAAGCGCCCAGACCGCCCTCAACAACCGGCTGGTTGCCCGCGGAGATCGTCGCCCAAATGTTCGTCCCCATAGCAGAGATCTCGTATTTGTAAAAACCAAAGTTAGGAATATCCGCCGTGCCGGTCAATTCGACAATCCCTTGCACCGAAGCACCCGGCTTCGGCGCGGTAAGCATAATCCGTTTCGGATCACAGCCGCTCATGCCGCTGGGAACCTCCGCCGCCGCAGCCTCGATAGGATTCAGCGCGGCTTGTGTAGCCGCTTCGGGAGCCAATGTGTTGGTCGGGACGCCGCGAAGACCAAGCGTGGCGGTCGGCAAAACATCCGAGGCGGGAAGCGCAGGGACGAGAAACGTTGCGATGAAAAACTCTGCGAAGATCAAAGCGAGCGCCAATACGCTGAAAATCACCGAGCGCACCAATCGCTGCAAGGCAAACTCACGTTCGAGTCCGTAAACAGCATTTCGCCATTCAATCCACGCTCGTATCATGGCGCGGACGATGAACGCCCCCCAAATCACCAGCGCAATGTAGATTAACGGCTCATAGGCGGCGAGTAAACGATAAAAAGAATTCATGCAATCGAAATTAAAGCGCGCGCAATACGCCGCGTACAATCGCCTCGATCTTCGGCGTGATTACTTTTCCAGCTTCGATTACTTCTTCATGCGTCGTCACCGTAGAACCGTCGAGGTTGGCTTTATTGCTAATGCCTGAAAAGCCCAGCGTTCGCAAACCGCCGTGTCGCGCTACGATCACTTCTGGAACAGTAGACATTCCCACCGCGTCCGAGCCGATAAGTTTCAAAAAGCGCAGGTCCGCCGGGCTTTCAAACGACGGTCCGCTTAGTCCGCAATATACGCCTTCGCGAAGCGTTATTTGGCGTTCCAAAGCGACTTTACGCGCCAGCGTCATCAAAGCGGGATCGTAGACTTGGCTCATATCTGGAAAACGCGGACCAAATTCATCAATATTTGGGCCAATTAAAGGATTCGCACCCGCCATTCCCACCATGTTTAAGTTGTCGGTGATCAGCATCACGTCGCCGGGCGTAAACCTGGGATTCACTCCGCCCGCCGCGTTAGTAACGATCATGATCTCGATATTCAATCGAATCATCACGCGCACCGGCAATGTAATCTGCGACATGCTATAGCCTTCATAAAAATGAACGCGCCCTTGCATTGTCAACACGGTCTGCCCTTCCAACTCGCCAATCACCAGTCGACCAGCATGCCCTTGCACCGACGAGAGGGGCCAATTTGGAATCTCGTTAAAAGGAATATAATCGGCGTTTTCGATGGAATCCGCCAAACTGTTCAGCCCCGATCCAAGGATCAACCCAACGCGAGGGCGATGCGACGTACGCGAGCGGATAAAATCCGCCGCTTGATCAATTTGTTCAAGAGTCACAAACGTAGACATAGCAATTATCTTCTCTTTAAGTAAATTTTTGGCTCAAGTTGCTGTAATGTTTAAAATTATATCAGATTAGACGGGCATGAAGTACAATAACAAAATGTCTTTCGCCATACGCGACATAAGAACCGCTCCCTCTCTCGCGTTAAGAAGGATTCTGCTTCTTTGCGCCGTAACAACATCGGAAGAGCACACGTCTGAACTCCAG
>BQMV01000172.1 GCA_022181005.1 Anaerolineaceae bacterium
GGGCAAGGATGAATAGAATAAAGAAGATTTTACGCATCGTTTAATTCTAGAACGTCGCCGATTTCAAAGTCGTTCCAGCGATCGGGATGGACTTCAAGTACGAATTTGGCGGGCGCTTTCGAGAAATATGCCGGTCGCCACGCTTTGGCGAGGACTTTGTCCACTACGTTCATTTTAGAGTCAATCCAAATGATAGAGAGATCGAAGGAAACGAACAGCATGTGAATGGAAGAATCGAGGCGCGAATCTCGTTTGCCGACGAGGACCAAGCCTTCGGTCGGAGAAAGATGCGAATGAAAAGTGAATCCGCGCAGTTGAGCGAGGAATGTATCGCAGTAGCGCGCGTAAATCGGTTCGATGGTTCGGTTTACGTTAGCGATGCGGATCGAGCGAGTCATGGCGTAATTGTACCGAACGTCTGCGTTTTGAGACGCTTCCGCTTAGTCCCCCGGCTTGAGAGTTTTTTCAATGCTGTGCAGTAGTTCTTGCGGGGTAAAGGGCTTGGCGATATAGTCGTTTACTTTGGCGATATGCAACCCTAATACGCGGTCAATATTTTGCGCTTTGGCTGTAACGATGATCACCGGAATATCTTTGCTAGATTCCTCGGCTTTGATCTGCTGATAGACTTCCCAACCGTCCATATCCGGCATCATCAGATCCAGTAAGATAAGATCGGGCTTCTCGTCTCGAATCATCTGCAATCCTTCAGCGCCGCCGGACGCGCCCCGAACATTGTAGCCTTTGCGGCTTAAGATCAACCGCATAAGATCTATCATTTCCGCTTCGTCTTCAATGCAAAGGATGGATTTTTTCATAGCGTTCATTTTATTGATCGTCGGAAAGTGTACCATAAATCGGAAAGGACGAACCGCGGCGGCGAAATTCTTATACCGCTTTCCAATCGCGCTGAATCCCCCCCCCTGTTTTTTATGGAATATTAGAGTAATATATAAAAGCCGCAGGCGGGCTATCCTCAAGCGAGTCTCGTTGGTATAATCCCGCTCGGAATTATTTTGGAGGCGTAGTGAATCCTAGAAACCAATCTTTTATGGTGACGTTCTTGCTGATCGTGGCGGTCGCCGCCATGGTGTTTATGATGGTGCAGCGAGATGCGGGCACGAGTCAAACGCTGACGATCAATCAGTTGGCGCAAGACATTAAACTCGAGAAAGTCTCGCGCGTGGTCATTAATACGGACGACAGCCTGCGAGTGATTTATGCCAGCGGATCGGAAGAGGGCATTCAATCGTATAAAGAGACGAATTCGACGCTTGTCGAACAATTGCTCGCTCTTGGCGTATCGCAAGAGCAGCTTGCGCCGACGCTTGTGAAAATTGAAGTGAAGCCGCCTTCGCCCTGGGCTAGCTTTTGGGCTGGCGCCATCTATATTTTGCCGATATTGCTCATGGTAGGCGTGCTGTGGTTTATTTTCCGCCAGGCGCAGGGATCGAACAACGCCGCCATGTCGTTTGGAAAATCGCGCGCGCGTATGTTCAGCGGCGAGCATCCTACCGTGACGTTTCAAGACGTCGCCGGAGCGGATGAATCCAAGCAGGAGTTGGCGGAAGTCGTCGAATTTCTGAAAGAGCCGCAGAAGTTCATTCAGTTGGGCGCGCGGATTCCGAAAGGCGTTCTGCTCGTCGGACCTCCTGGAACCGGCAAGACCTTGCTGGCAAAAGCGGTTTCCGGTGAAGCGGGCGTGCCGTTCTTCTCGATCTCCGGCTCCGAATTTGTCGAGATGTTCGTCGGCGTCGGCGCCAGCCGCGTGCGCGATCTGTTCGACCAGGCGAAGCGTCATTCGCCCTGCATTGTTTTTGTGGATGAAATTGACGCGGTCGGTCGTCAACGCGGAGCGGGGTTGGGCGGCTCGCACGATGAGCGCGAGCAGACCCTCAACCAGATGCTTGTTGAAATGGACGGTTTTGACACCGATACCAACGTGATCATCATCGCCGCCACGAACCGCCCCGATATCCTTGACCCGGCGCTTCTGCGCCCTGGTCGCTTTGATCGCCGCGTCACGCTCGATCGCCCCGATATGAAAGGGCGCGAGGCAATTCTTAAAGTGCATGTTAAGGGCAAGCCGCTCGACCCGGATGTTGATCTGGCTTCGTTGGCGCGCGGCACGCCCGGTTTCGTCGGCGCGGATATCGAAAACCTTGTTAATGAAGGTGCGATCCTCGCCGCGCGGCGCAATAAGAAATCCATCAGTCAAGTGGATCTGGAAGAAGCGATCGAGCGCGTCGTAATGGGACCTGAGCGCAAATCGCGCTTGATCTCGGAGGATGAGAAACGCATCATTGCGTATCATGAGGCGGGGCACGCCGTGGCGATGAATGCTACGCCTGAGGCTGATCCGGTGCAAAAGATCACTATTATCGGGCGCGGATGGGCGGGCGGCATCACTTGGTCGCGCCCGGAGGACGATCGCATTTTGACCTCGCGCAAGAAAGTAAGCGCGGAGTTGGTCGGTTTATTGGGCGGACGCGTCGCCGAAGAACTGGTGTTCGACGACATCACTTCCGGCGCCTCGAACGATATTGAACGCGTCACAAAAATGGCGCGCATGATGGTCACGCGCTGGGGCATGTCCGGCGATATGGGTCCGATGGTCTACGGTCAAAAGGAAGAGTTGATCTTTCTTGGGCGTGAAATTTCTGAACAGCGCGATTATTCTGAAGCGATTGCGGAGAAGATAGATGCGGAAGTCCGTAAGATCGTGGACGAATCGTATAAGGCGACAAAGAAAACGCTCACAAAATATCGCAAAGAACTGGACGCCGTCGCCCAGAAATTGCTTGAAGTAGAAACGTTGACGCGCGAAGAGTTTGAAAAGATCTTTCCGCCGCCGTTCCCGAAGAAGAGCGGCACGCCGCAGATCGCGTAACGCGACGAAATATATTGATATAAAAAGAGTCCCGCATTGGCGGGACTCTTTTTATGGATGCACAACGCTTGCGTCGTTAGGAAGCGCCGCTTTCTTCTTTATGTTGCCGCACTAATTCGCGACGTAAAATTTTTCCGACGGTGGTCTTTGGCAGCTCATTGCGGAACTCAACATGCGTGGGCACTTTGTAGGGCGCAAGATGTTCCTTGCAATAGGCGCGCAACTCGTCTACGGTCATCGTTTCGCCGGGCTTGAGCACCACCCAGGCTTTGACGGTTTCGCCGCGATTTGGATCGGGGATGCCCGCCACGCCTACTTCCAACACTTTGGGATTTGATTGGATGGCTTCTTCCACTTCGCGGGGCCATACTTGGAAACCGCCCGGTTTGATCAATTCCTTCTTGCGGTCAACGATATAGAAGTAACCGTCTTCGTCCATGCGGACGATGTCGCCGGTGTACAGCCAGATCTTGCCGGTTTTGTCGGCGCGCAACGAGTTGGCGGTCTCAGTAGGCATGTTGTGATAACCCTTCATCACTTGCGGACCGTGCAAAAGCAACTCGCCGACCTCTCCTTGCGGAAGATCGGTTTCGCCGTCGTCGAGGTTGACCACGCGACATTCCATGTTCGGCAAAGGCATGCCAATGGATCCGGTCTTATTCTCGCCGAGCAGAGGATTACAGTGCGAGGCAGTGGGCGCTTCGGATAACCCGTATCCTTCGAACACTTTTCCGCCCGTTAGCTTCTCGAATTGATCTTTCGTTTCGCGCATCAAGGGCGCGGAACCTGAAACGCATGCCTTGATGGTGGAAAGATTGTATTTGCCAGCCTTTACGTCGGGGTGATTGTTGATGCCGTTGTACAGCGCCGGGACGCCGGGGAAAATGGTCGCCTTGTATTTTTGGATGTTATCGAGAACGTCTTTGAGATCGCGCGGATTGGGGACCATCACCATCGCCGCGCCGGTAGACATGGCGAAGTTCATGCCGGCCACCATGCCGTAAACGTGGAACAGCGGAATTCCCATTAGCACGATTTCCTTGCCCTCTTCCAGAATCGTCATCCAAGAGCGGATCTGCAGCGTATTGGCGACGATGTTGTAGTGCGTGGCGACAGCCCCTTTTGACACGCCCGTTGTTCCGCCTGAATATTGGAATAACGCCGTATCATCATGGCTGATCGGAATGTTGGGGCGCGCCGCCGAATGATATTTAGCGAGCAGATCCTGCATCCAAACGTCGCCTTCGGGTAGATTTTTATCGAGATGGAAGCCGCCTTTCTTCTCGCGCAGCAGTGTGAAAAGAACGCGCATGACGGGCGGCAGAGTCTCTTTGAGATTTGTCACGATGATTTTCTTAATCTTCGTGTTAGGCTGCGCCTTCTTGATCGTATGATAGAAGTTCGTCATTACGAACATCACCTCGATGCCAGCGTCTTTCGCCTGATATTCGATCTCGCCCGGCGTATACAGCGGATTCGTCGCCACGACCACGCCGCCCGCTTTGAGAATGGCGAAATAGGCGATCACAAATTGCGGCGTGTTCGGCATGAAGATGCCCACGCGATCGCCCTTCTTTACGCCCATATCCACCAACGCGGCGGCGAGATGATCGGTCTGTTCAT
>BQMV01000173.1 GCA_022181005.1 Anaerolineaceae bacterium
TCGCCGCGCCTGGTTGACCTTGACGGTTGTTTGCGGCGCGTTGCTTGCGATCATCTGGATGGTCGGCCCTGGGCCATGGTTTGTAAACCGCATCGCTTCAGCATTAAGCGCCTTTCTAAGTTCGACTGCTGTGATTTTTGGCTTGAGCGCGGTAATCCACGCGATTCTAATCGCGCCCGTCGCGTTAATCCATAAACTATTAGCGCGAATCGCCGGGGTGGATGTGCGGTAACTTCTACTTACGCCGGCGTTTCAAGATAGACCAATGCCTTGTCGTCGTTGTACGAGATCAATTCCGCGTAACGCCCCCAGTTGATGAGGGTGTCAAGTTGCTTTTCGGCTTCTTCCGGGGGAAATTCTAATTCCAATGCGGCATGGATAACGTCCCAATCTAACGCATGTTTCTCGGAGTGCGCCAACATGGCGGTGAGCCAGCGCATTAAAGGCAGGCGTCGGATGCGCGTGGCGAAGATTTCTTTGCGCGCAAGAATGCTGGCTTCCGCGAACGTCTCGCCCAGCGAGGTGAGTGTAATATCGCCTTTTTCGACGTATGCGAATCCCAGAATCTCCGCCGCCGCTGTCAGACTGAGAATGTGATCTGGGTTGACCTTTAATTCGTCTGGTAGGCGATAAATATCTTGGCGATTCGATGAGAGTTCCGATAGATGCTCTAATAAGCCGGCTAGATCTGAGATCGCGATCTTTGGCAGAGAACGGGTAAGTCCCTGCTCGCCCGGAGCGACGCCCAATTCGACCGCTTCAATTTCAGTTTGTCCCGCCAACATGCTGTAGACCTCGTCCACGACCTTTTGAAATTCGTCCGATTTACGCTGACGCGGATGAGGCAATTCGACTTTAACTTCGGCAATGATGCGACCCGGCTCCTTGTCCATGACCACGATGCGATTTGCCATAAATACCGCCTCTTCAATATTATGGCTGACCATTAAAATAGCTTTGGTGGGAATGCTCCCGCCGGTCCATAGCTCCAATAATTCGCCGCGCAGCGATTCGGCGCTTAAAACATCCAGAGCGGAAAACGGCTCGTCAAGACAGAGCAGCTCTGGCTCGACCGCCATAGCGCGGGCAAAGCCGACCTTTTGACGCATCCCGCCGGAAAGCTCGCGGGGATAGGCGGTTTCAAAGCCGTCCAGACCGACACGGTCAATGAGGTCCAACGCGCGAGGCTTGCGAACATCCGCAGGAATATCGCGCGCTTTGAGCGCTAAATCCACGTTTTCGAACACATTCAACCAGGGGAATAAGGCAAAGGTTTGGAAGACGATCGTGGCATGCGGATTCACGCCGCGCAACGGTTCGCCGCGATAAAGGACTTTTCCCTCAGATGGCTTTTGCAAGCCCGTGATGATGCGCAATAGCGTGCTTTTGCCGCAGCCTGAAGGACCGAGCAAAGCGACAAATTCACTTTCAGAGACGGTCAGGTTGACGTCTTGCACGGCGGTGAAACGGCGCTGACCGCTTGTGTAAATTTGTTGTACGCCGCGCAGTTCCAGTAGGGCATTGTTGGCATGATGAGCGGTCATGGTTACTCCATTCGATATTTTTCTTCGGCGAGTTTATACAACCTGCGCCAGAACAGGCGATTAACGAGCGCTACCGCCGCTACCATACTGAGCGTGGCGGCTAACAGCAAGGGATAATCGCCTTGTGCGGTCGCTTGTGAAATGAGCGCGCCGATACCGGTCGTGAAGAATGTTTGCCCGCCGAAGTGGACGAACTCCGCTACGATGCTGGCGTTCCATGCGCCGCCGCTGGCTGTGATCGCGCCTGTGATGATGAAAGGGAACAGCGCGGGCAAGATTAATGTGCGCCAAGTTTCTCTTCGTGAAAGTTGCAGCAACGACGAAGTGTATTTTAAGTCTTGTGGGATCGCGCTGGCGCCGGCGATTACATTGAACAGTACGTACCATTGCGTTCCCATGAGCATTAAGAAGATCGCGGCGATGTTCAACCCGCCGGTCAGGTTGATGAAGAACATGAGCAAGACGGGGAAAATAGCTGTTGCTGGCACAGCCGCTGTCACCTGCACGATCGGTTGAAGGACGGCGGCGATGCGGCGGTTGGTCCCGATGGCGACTCCGACGGGGATGGTCCACAGTAGGGCGATGACGAGTGAAATGTTTACGCGTAGAAAGGTCGCTAGCATGCCGATTCCAATCTGTACCCATTGAGCTTGCGGCACGGCGCTTAACATTTGTGTTGCGCGTAATCCGCCATAAAGAACCAGCGCGCCGATAAGCAGGTAAAAAACGATTGATTTCCAGTTGGGTTTTTCATTGCCGTCGCTCCACTCCGCCTTCATGGGCGCGCGATGAACGAGCCATTGATCAAAGCGTTCGTTGATTTTTGTAAAGATTGCGCTGATCGCTAGAAACAACCTTGACGTATGAGTGAGGTCGTAAAACCACGAAGTTGGCGGATGGTCGCTTTCCGCCATTTCTACTTTAAAACGATCTGACCATGCCAGCAATGGCCGCCAGATGAATTGATCGAGCGCGACGATAACGAGGATCAACGAGATTAAACCGAAAGCGATGGCGCGATAATCGCCTTGATTGGTGGCTTCCTGAAGATATGCGCCCAGCCCGGGCAGGCGGAAATCTTTTGAGCCGACGGTGAAAATCTCCGCCGCCATTAAGAAGAACCAACCGCCCGCCCAAGACATCACGCTATTCCAGATGAGACCGATCATCGCGAAGGGCAATTCTAAGCGTTTGAAGCGCAGCCATGTATTCAGGCGAAAGATGGCGCTGGCTTCGTGCAATTCTTTCGGTATTGTGGCGAGCGATTGATACCAACCGAAAGCCATATTCCACGCCTGACTGGTAAAAATTAGAACGATCGCCGCCAACTCCACGGCAATGCGCTGCGGCAGAATTGCGCTCAACCCGAGCAATACGATTGGTAGAAAGGAAAGGATCGGCACGCTCTGTAGAACGTCTAGCAATGGCATTAAGATAGTTTCGGCGCGGCGATTGTAGGCTGCGGCGCGTCCGTAGGTCAGCGTGAATAGCAGAGAGAGTATATATGCCGCGAGCATCCGCAGCACAGACAGCAAGGTGTACCAAGGCAATGCGGAAGGCTCAAGCGATATTTTCGGACCGGCGATTAATGGCGGCGAGTTAAAGGCAAGCCGCACGCCTCCATAAAGGACGACCGCCATTAATAAGACGACGAGCGCATCTCCCCATGTGAAGGAGCGCTCTAAGCGTTTCTTGGGCGGTAGGGTGTTTTGAAATAATCCCATATTCAACTCCACAGTAAAATGCCCCGCGCCAATTGACGCGCGGAGCGGAAAGTTGAGACGCTCGGCGAGATAAAGTTGTCAATCGGTCGGGTTATTGCATCGCGCTATGATCAGGATCGGACGATACAGGGATGCCCATAAGCGAGACGAATATACTCTTACAGATGGATATTCGTCAAGTGCGGCGGCGAGAAACGCGCGGCATTGTCGCAGATCGCGGAGATTTTAAACGGGATTTAAGACGCTGAGACTTTTTGCGACTTTATTGAACGATTCTGCGTCGGATAAGACCAATAAAACGTCATTGTCTTGAACGGTTGTTCCGCCGTTTGGCAATATAAAGTCGTTGTCTCTAGCGATGAGGATGACCAGAAACTCGTCCGGCAGTTCCAACTCGAAGATGGCTTTGCCGCTTGCGCTGGAGTTTACAGGCACAGGCAGTTCTTTCAATTCGCTGCTTAAACTCCCCATGGGAATATATTCAATAGGATAAACGCGCTTTGGGACGATGGGCGCGTCCACCTTTAGCCATTTCGCCGCCGGCGATAGCGATGTGCCTTGCAGCAGAACCGACGTTAAAACGATAAAGAAAACGATGTTAAAAATCAAATTGGCATGTTCGACCTGCGCCAGCAGGGGGAATGTCCCCAAGACGATTGGCGCGGCGCCGCGCAACCCAACCCAAGATATGAAGATTTTTTCTTTCGATTGAAGTTTGCTCGGCAATAGGCTGAGCAATACGCTGACAGGCCGCGCAATGAACATTAAACAACCTGCAATCAGCAAGCCGGCGCCGATGACAGGGATGAGATGCGAGGGGAAAACGAGCAACCCTAAGGTTAGGAACATGGCGATCTGCATAATCCACGCCAAACCGTCGTGAAAATGCAACAGGCTTTTCTGGTGTAGAAAATGATGATTGCCTAATACGATCCCGGCTATGTACACAGCCAGGAATCCGCTGCCGCCTATAATTGCGGTCAGACCGAACGTGAGAAAGACCAGCGATAATGTCAACACCGGGTAGAGTCCCTCATATCCTAATTTGATGTAATTAGTAAGGAACAATGTTGCCTTGCCCATTGCGAACCCTGCGATGGCGCCGATAATCATTTGTTGTGCAAACAGCGCTAGTAAGCTGGCTAAAGAGGATTGAGGCTGTGTAATTAACTGAATCAACACTACGGTGAGAAAGAT
>BQMV01000174.1 GCA_022181005.1 Anaerolineaceae bacterium
GGAAGATATGATGAGACGCAAAACCAGATTAACGATCGCTCCTATCGCGTTGATTGCGGCGATACTCGCCTGCAATTTGCCCAACACGCAACCGCCTACGGACGACAACCAAGTCCCTCCTGAAATTAAAGCCACGTTGGCGGAAGGTCTGCGCAACGGCGCGGACGTTCCCATCACCGCTACATTTTCGCCCATCCCCCGTCCATCCGTCACAAGCGTCACAACTTCGCCCACTCCTTCTACGCCACTGCTGACTCTTGTGCAGCAAGTGGACTGCCGCGCAGGTCCTGGCCAGAGTTACGAATCTCTCTTTATTTATCCAGCGAACACCTCTTTAGAAATTCTAGGGCGCTACGACGCTGAAAATTACTGGCTGGTTCAATCGCCTGAAAGCTCGAGAAGACAATGCTGGATATCAGGCGCATACGGTCAAGCCAGCGGCAATTTGGCGGAAGCGCCGAACGTCACGCCGCCGCCTCCGCCGGCTGCCCAACAACCGCTGCACGCGCCTTCGTTTCAATCATGGAATTACACCTGTGCCTATAATGGAAGCGGCTATAATATTGTCGTCGCGCTGACTTGGTCTGATAAATCCAATAACGAGACCGGTTTCCGCGTCCTTCGCAACGGCGGCTTGATCGCAGACCTTCCAGCCAACTCTACCGCCTATACCGATTCAGCGACGATATATGCTGGACAAACATTCGTCTACCGCATTGAAACGTACAATTCAGCCGGAACGGCTGGCGCCAATACCGCCCCAATCTCATGCTCGTAATAAAATCACAGAACAAGCTTGCGGGTCCTCAGCACAATTCAACAGCGCCCGGAACTATCGTCCTATAGCCCGGATTGGGGATATACACCGCCTTAAATTATGCAATAATTTAAACATGAGGAGAACTATGAAAAACGCCAACAAACTCTTTGCCGTATTAAGCGTTCTTTTACTCGCCGCGCTCGCCTGTAATCTGCCAGGCGCATCGCCCGCTTCGACACAACCGCCGGCAAGCGAACCGGCGACTACCAACGAGCCCGTTTCGATTAATCTCGATGAAGCGCTCACGCTCGCCGTCCAAACGCTGCAAGCCGCAACGTTGACTGCCGTCGTGCCGACGCAAACCGTCACGCCAGGACCCTCGCCTACGCCGCCTTCTACCGCTCCGACAGTTTCGGTATCATCAGATACAAACTGTCGCACAGGTCCAAATGCTAATTATCCATTTGTTACATTGTTCAAAGTTGGACAATCGGCGAACGTGGTCGGCAAATATACTCCGAACAATTATTGGATCATCGAATATCCCGGCGGCTTCGGCGCCACATGCTGGCTATGGGGAGCCTACGCAACTGTGTTAGGCGAAACCGCCGGATTGCCCGAAGGCGTCCCGCCGCCCCTGCCCCCGACTGTCACCCCTGCTCCCTCTGCGCCCCAAGCGCCCAAGCAGTTAGGATTATCCTGTACGAGCGTAAATAAATCGAAAAAACTCGGTCAGATTTGGATGATCGCTTGGGAATGGACTGTAAACTTCACATGGAGCGATCAATCCACGAACGAGAACGGCTTCTATGTGTATAAAGACGGCGTTCTGCTTGCGACGGTCGGTCCAAATGTCGAGTCGTATACCGATGTGTTTACAACCATGCTGGTCCTCACTCCGGTTACCTATACTTACAGCGTTCAGTCATTTAACAGCGACGGATCGTCGGCGCTCAAAGATAAAGAAATTTCTTCCTGTCCGTAAACAGTAAAAAGGAGAGCGACCTAACAAGTCGCTCTCCTTCTATTCGCCAACTAACTCTCTTGTCTTTTTTGTCTGCTTACCGCGCTCTTCAGTGTCAAGGACACGCTTACGAATACGGTAGTTTTCGGGCGTCACTTCCAACAGTTCATCGTCAGCCAGATATTCGATCGCTTCATCCAGCGACATTTGGCGCGGCGGCGTGAGGCGGATCTCCATATCGCCGCGCGAAGCGCGCACATTTGTAAGATGCTTCTTCTTGCACACATTCACCGAGATGTCGCCGGAGCGCGCATTCTCTCCAACGACCATGCCTTCATAAACATCCACGCCGGGACCGTAGAACAGGATGCCGCGTTCTTCCGCCGACTTCAACGCGTATGCGGTGGTCGCGCCCGGCTCCCAGGCGACGAGCGAGCCTGATTGTCGCGTTGCTATGAAGCCCGCCATTTCATCATACCCATGAAAGATCGTATTCATCACGCCAGCGCCGCGCGTAGACGTAAGGAATTGATAGCGGAAGCCGAGCAAACCGCGCGTCGGGGCAATATAGGTTAGGTGCGTCGTACCGTCGCCAGACGGCTGCATCTCTGTCATTTTGCCGCGACGCGAGCCAAGCATTTCAACCACCACGCCGACGGTCTCGTTGCTTGTTTCGATATGAACTTCTTCAAACGGTTCAAGTATCGTTCCATCTTCCGCCTTGTGAAAGATCACCTCCGGACGGGAAATCTGAAATTCATATCCTTCGCGCCGCATCGTTTCGATCAAAATGCCTAGGTGTAGCTCGCCGCGCCCCGAAACGAGAAAGTTTTCTGCCGAAGAAGTTTCTTCCACGCGCAATGCCACGTTCGTGCGCAGCTCTTCAAAGAGGCGTTCGCGCAAATTGCGAGAAGCTCCATATTTTCCCTCGAGGCCCGCGAATGGAGACGTATTCACGCCAAACGTCATGCGAACGGTCGGTTCTTCGACCTTGATCGTCGGCAACGCGATTGGGTTCAATGGATCCGCCAGCGTCTCGCCAATAGCGATCCCCTCCAGCCCAGCCAACGAAACAATATCGCCCGCGCCCGCTTCTTCAATTTCAACCTTATTCAATCCTTGGAAGGTGTAGAGATATTTCGCCGATTCGGGCAAATTCTGCCCTTCGGCTGTTAAGCGCGCTAGGCGTTGACCGGCATGGATTTTACCGGCGAAAATGCGCCCGATAGCCGTTACGCCGCGATAATCATCATACCCCAACGATGTGACGAGCAATTGAAGCGGCGCGTCTATATCTACTTTCGGCGCAGGCACATAGCGAAGGATCGCCTCAAACAGGGGTTGGAAATCAGGTCCAAGCTCCGGAGAAATACCCGCTCTTCCCGCCGTCGCTTGCACATAAACGATGGGAAAATCAGCTTGCTCCTCGGTCGCGCCGAGTTCGATAAAAAGATCGAATGTTTCGTTGAGGACGCGATCGGGCTCCGCGTCTTTACGATCCACTTTATTGATAACGACGATCGCTTTATGCCCCATTTGGAGCGCCTTCTTGAGAACGAAGCGCGTTTGCGGCATGGGACCTTCCGCCGCGTCTACAAGGAGGAGGACGCCGTCCACCATGTTCATCACACGCTCAACCTCGCCGCCGAAATCGGCGTGACCGGGCGTGTCTACGATGTTAATCTTGATGGGGTTGCCGGTCTTGGGATCGTTCAGTGTGATGGCTGTGTTCTTGGCAAGGATGGTGATGCCGCGCTCGCGTTCAAGATCGTTGGAATCCATAACGCGCTCAGCGATCTGCTGATGCTCGCGAAATGTGTGCGATTGACGAAGCAAGCCGTCTACAAGGGTGGTTTTGCCGTGGTCAACATGGGCAATAATGGCGATGTTACGGAGGTCGGTTCGTTCGGTTAACATAAAAAATCTACTTTCGAGTAAGGATAGAAAATAAGCGGCACAGAGCAAGCGACAAGAATGGAGATTAAAAGTTGGCGAAAAAAAAGCCCCAGCCTGTTAAGAAGCGAGGGCTTTCAAGAGCCTTTCGGATTCAGGTCGCGCGGGCGCTATTGTATCAGAATGTTTGAAATTCGAGCAGGGGATTTTTCCCGCGGCGGACGCTTATTGTTGCCAAAAGCCAGGGACAAAGGTCCTCAGCAGCGTATCCGCGATCAGCGCCAACACGAAGTAGTTGCTAAAGACACGGTTATGCACAAAACACACAGTAGAGAACCAGCGGGGCCAGATAGGATAACCCACAGGCGGCTCGCTGGGGCGCGGCTTGGCAAGCCGTTGAATAGCGACCATCGCAGGCTTATACGCAATGAAAACCAACAGCATAACCGGCGTGAAGAAGCGCGCGACAAACACGAGATATATCATAACAAGATAGGAAGCGATAATCGCTCCAATGGTAACGTAACGCGCTCTCGTTTCGCCGAGCAGAACAGGCAGGGTCCGAACGCCTTTAACCTTATCTTCGTTGCCTTTGTCGGTATGCTTACCGAGGTTAATCGTCATAACATTCAGACCGACGGGAGCGCTGGCAAGAACGACCAGCCAATTCCACGCGCCCGTCAATACGAAAAATACAGATCGGAAGAGCGTCGTGTAGGGAAAGAGTGTAGATCTAGGTGGTCGCCGGATCATTAAAAAAAAAAA
>BQMV01000175.1 GCA_022181005.1 Anaerolineaceae bacterium
AAGCGCAAATATCGCCGTCAAGATAAGGGAGAAAAGTCGAAATGCAATTTTCATCGCGACTAAGTTCCTTGCGAAGCGCGAATCAACCGCCAAGTGGAAATTGACGAGATCAGGCTAAGCCCTGCCGCGCCGGAGATTGCCGCCATCCATAGCAACGGCGTCAGGAAATTCGCCAAGACGCCCAAAACGACCAGACTAGCCCGCAGCGAAGTCAATGCGGTAGCGAGCAGGAAAGCGCCCCACTGAAGCCATACGGAGATCGGCTGCGCTTGCCAAGTCAAGAATCCATCAAGATAGGGCCAAGCCAACCAAAGCAACAGCGCGAAACCAAGCACGCTGAATGGGATAATTCCTAACAGTTTGCGTCTGCGTTCAGCCGCCTTCCAGAGCGCCAGGCGCGTTTCAAAGCGCGCGACAAAACCGTCCGCCGGAGAAAGCATATGCGCGCGACGCAACGTTTCATCCGTTGTCATAAGCGCCGCGCAAGAAGAGCAGTGAAGCGTGTGCGCTTCCAATTTTTGTCTTTGCTCTACAGATAGAGGCGCGTCATTCGACAATTGCTCCTCAAAAAACCGGCATTGCATGGCGTTTCCTTTCTACTTGAATAGCAGCGTCGTCGTCTTCTTCTTGCCACAGCCCCGCCAGCGCGCGGCGCGAACGATGCAGGCGACTCTTAACCGCGCTGACTGTTAATTTCAGAGATTGAGCAATCTCAACTTCTGAGCAGTCGTACCAATATCGTAGAATGACTGCGGCGCGGTCAGTTGCATCGAGTTTGCTTAAGAGCCGGTGCAGGCGGTCGCGTTCCTCTCGTTCCGCCGATTCAGCCTCAGGGTCGAGAGAAGCGGGATCTGCAAATTCGAAGGTCGTTCCATCGTCTCGTTCTTCATCCATCGAAAAAGCGGACAATTTACGGCGGCGCAAGCGGTCAATACAATAATGTGCGCCGATCGAAAGCAACCAAGTAGTAAACGGACGGCTGCGATCGTAGCGGTGTAGGTTTTGATAAGCGCGCAGAAACGTCTCTTGCGCAGCGTCTTCGGCAGCTTCCGCCTCGCCTAACATCCGATAACACAGGTTGTACACATGCGCTTGATGCCGTTCGACAAGTTGTGTAAACGCCTCATCGCTGCCTTGCCGAGCTTGAAGCGCCAAAGCCAAATCGTCAATCACTCACACTCCTCGTTCTATGTACGCCCAAAAAGATCAAAAGTTGCGGATAGAGCAATAAGTCGCCGCATCCACCCGACGAACAGCCTGTTCCATCTTGCGAAAAATGTTACGCGCCCAAGTCTTGCTTGATCAACGTCTCGCGTTGATTGAGTTCTTCCAGAATGCGCAATACCAGCCAGTAAACGATCAGCTGAATTCCGATCAAGAAGGTCATCGCACCGCCAAGTTGATAGAACCACAGTCGCCCCATATCCCAGCCTTGCAGGCTGAGCGCAACGCTCGCTACGCCGACAATAAGTCCGGTCAATATTGCGGCGCTCCCCAGCCAGCCGAAGTGACGATCCAGCGGGGTTTTGAAGATCGGTTTACCAAATAAGCCTTGCTTAATCGGCTTTTTATAGAACAATGCCACAAGATAATTGAACGTGATGCCCAGCGCGAACATATTAACGCCCGCCACCGCTGAGATCATGCCTATAAACAGAATCGCCACGCCGATCGGGTCTAATGTTGTAATGCCGCGCGCGCGAGCAACGATCACGCCCAACGCTACCAGCCCGGCAACCGTCCACGCCGCCAGCCCCAACAGCCCCAGAATGCGCACCGGGTTGTACGTCATCGCCGTCCACACCATGCTTTGTAAAAAGACGCGTCCATCGCGGATCGCGCTCAACTTCGATCGACCGACTCGTTCGCTGTACGGGATCGGCACTTCTTCGATCTGAACGCCTTCATGCACCGCGCGCGTGCTCATTACCGGAGTCAGGTTTAAGCCGTCAGGCAGCGGATAAATCCGCTCTAACGTCTCGCGTTTGAAGATCCGCATTCCGCTCGCGCTATCGGTGACGCGATGCCTACCGAGAATCGTCAACAGCGAAGCAAAGATGAAATTCCCCACACGCCGAACGAACGGCATTTGGCTGCGCTCGCCCGCCATACGCGTGCCAACCACCAAGTCGCTTCCATGCAGGGCGGCTTCGCAAAGTTTAGGAAAGTATTCCGGTGGATATGTGCCGTCCGCGTCTAAAAAGCCAATCAAATCGCCTTTGGCTTTTGCGAAGCCGGTCTTCAACGCCGCGCCATAACCCTTATTGGTCTCGTGTTGAATCAGCGTCACGCCTTTAATTTTAGAAGCAATCTTCACAGTCTGGTCGTGCGAGCCGTCGTCTACCACTAACAACTCTAAACGTTTAATGCCGATTTTCTTCAACTCCGGCTTGATCGCCAGCACGCGCTCGGCGATCTCAGCGATGCCGTCTTCTTCATTGTACGCAGGTATAACGATGGATAATATTGTCATAAATTGCCTTTCGATTCCATAGAATAGATGCGGCGGTCGGGCTTCGACGCGCTGCCGTCAATCACGCGGATTAATTTGGCGGGCGTCCCTCCAACCACTGTATGCGCGGAAACGTCTCGTGTAACCACCGCGCCAGCCGCCACGACCGCGCCTTTGCCTACGCGAACGCCGTCTGTGATAATCGCTCCCGCGCCAATCCAAACATCGTCTTCGATCACAATTCCCTGCGCAGTAATACCCTGTTCTATAAACGGACGTTGCGGATCGTCGAACACATGATTGACGGCGATGATCTGTGTAAGCGGAGACGTATACACCCGGTCGCCGATCTGCACGCCGCCTTGTCCGCGAATGATCGAACCTTCTCCGATCAAACTATCGCAGCCGATTCGAATACCCGACTGCGGCATTCCTCGAAAATTATATACATGCAAAATCGCGTTATGCATCACTAGCGTCCCGCGTCCAATCTCAATCCCATTTGGGCAAGCGTGCAAATATACGCCATAGTCCAGATAGGAGCCGCTCCCCAGTCGGATAAAATTTGCGAACCGCAGTCGCACATTATTTTCAATTGCTGCGAAGCCGTCCATCCGCAGAATTAGTTTGTAGCACACGCTGCGAACGGCGATTCCCACGATCGTAGGAATCCAACCCAGCGCTGCAATAACGAACTGTTCGTAAAAATAACGAACGTTGGAAGACGCTTGACGGCTTAGATACAGACGAATATTCGCCAGCATGTACGACCTATTAACGCGCGACTATGCGCCGCGCTCTAATGTCTTGAAATAAGCGACCGTTTTTTTCATTCCTTCTTCTAAATTGACCGCCGGAGTCCAACCCAATTCCTTGCGCGCTTTCGACGCATCCAGATAAATATGGCGCGTTTCGCCCACTTTGGCGGGACCATAATTCGCCGCCAACGTATACCCCGTCGTTTGCGCCAGCGCCGAGAAAATCTGGTTGATCGAAGTCGGCGCGCCCCAGCCAATGTTATAGATTGCCGGTTCGCGGTCTACTGTCGCTGCGAGATAGTTCGCTTGAGCGCAATCGCTGACATAGACGAAATCGCGCGTTTGTTCTCCGTCGCCGTTAATGATCGTCGGCTCGCCAGCCATCATTTTGCCCGTGAAGATCGCCACCACGCCCGCTTCTCCGTTCGGATCTTGCCGCGGACCAAACACGTTCGCATATCGCAACACAGTGTATTTCATCCCATAGTTGGCGTAATACATGAACAAATAATGTTCGACGGCATGTTTGCTTGCGCCATACTGGCAGATCGGGTTAATGGGATGAGCTTCATCGCACGGAACGTATTGCGGTTCTCCGTACGCCGCGCCGCCGGAAGAAATATAAATAAAGCGTTTCACGCCAAATTCCTTGGCGCATTCGATCACATTGAGCGAGCCGAGAATATTAATATCCGCGTCAAACAGCGGTTGCGCCACCGAGCGTCGAACGTCAATTTGAGCCGCATGGTGGCTGACAAAATCGGGCTGTTCCGCCTCAAAGATTTCGCGTAAGCGCGCGTCACGGATGTCCATCTCGTATACTTTCGCGCGCGGATTAAGGCTGGACGCGCGTCCGCTCGAAAAGTTGTCAACCACAACCGTCTCAAAACCCTGCTCGATAAACAGGTCCGGCACATGCGACCCGATAAAACCTGCCCCGCCCGTCACGAGTATTTTCGCCATGATTGTTCATATCCTTTCAGGCACGGCAAA
>BQMV01000176.1 GCA_022181005.1 Anaerolineaceae bacterium
ATTCGCCCATGGATCTGGGTTCTAACGTATGCCCACTTCGTTGATTCAAACCGAGTCTATCCTTGCTATTGACATAGGCGCCGCTACGACGCGCGCTATATTCTTTGACGTTGTCGAAGGACAATATCGCTTTATCGCAATAGGGCAGGCTCCTACGACCGCTGAAGCGCCCTACAAACACGTTGGCATTGGAGTGCGCGAGGCGATTCGCAATCTTCAAGCCGTTCTTGGAGCAACGCTGCTTGGACCTCAAGACGATAATTTAATTGTGCCTTCGCAGCCGGACGGTTCAGGCGTAGACGCGGTCGTAGCGACCATCTCCGCAGGACCGACGATGCGAACAGTGATAGCAGGTTTGCTCCCGGACGTATCGCTGCAAAGCGCGCGGCGGCTGGCTGAATCAACATACGCTCAGATCGTTGACACGCTTAGTCTTGCCGACCGCCGCAAGCCCGACCAACAACTGGATGACATCATCCGGGCAAGACCGGATTTGATCCTTCTCGCCGGCGGGGTGGATGGCGGCGCGTCGCGTTCGATTATGGAGATGTTTGAAACGATAGGGCTGGCGAGTTACATCACGCCCGAAGAGAAACGCCCCATGATCTTGTACGCGGGGAATCAGCAGTTGGCTTCCAACGCTCAAGAAACGCTCAGCCAGCATGCCGCTGTGTTCGCAACGAGTCCTAACGTGCGCCCTTCGCTCGAAGTGGAAGACGTCGAGCCAGCCAGCGCTGAACTTGCCGATCTGACGGTTAAGCTTCGCAAACGTCAGCTTAAGGGCGTAGATGAATTGTATCTATGGACGGGCGGAACGATCTTGCCGACCGCATACGCGCAGGGGCGCATGACTCGCTTCCTAAGCCAACTTTACGAATCACGGCGTGGGCTGCTCCATGTCAACCTCGGCGCTTCGGGCGCAACGATCGCAGCCGGCTTTAATGGCGATTTGACGCTTGGCGTATATCCGCAATTTGGTTTGGGTGAAAACTTGAACGCGTTGTTGCAGCACACCGAGATCGAACAAATTATGCGTTGGATGTCGCTTGATATTTCGGCGAATACACTGCGTGAATACCTGTTTCAGAAATCGCTTTATCCCGCCAGCGTTCCCGCTACGTTGGAGGAACACGCCATCCTACAAGCGATTGCGCGGCAGGCGTTATATCTTGCGATGCGCGCAACGCAACGGAGATTTCCCGCTCGCATGAGAATGGCGCAAGCCGACCGCATGCCAAAACTGGATTTAATTCTGGCGGGCGGCGGCGCAATTGCCGACAGCGCTTCGCTGGGACAAAGCTTGCTGTTGTTGCTTGACGCCGTTCAACCCGAAGGAATTGCCCCGATAATGTTCGATCAAAATAATATTATGGGGTCGTTGGGCGCGGCGGCGACGCGCAATAACTTCCTGCCGCAACAAGTCGTGGAAGCTGGCGCGTTTCTCGGCGCGGGAACAGTCGTCTCCGTGGTCGCTTCCGCCGCGATTGGAGATCGAGTTGTGCGCGCAAAGTTGACGTATGAAGACGGTTCTGAAACCCGCGCTGAAGTGAAATTCGGCGGACTGGAAACTCTACCTTTGCCGAACGGCAAGACAGCGCGGCTGACGCTCGCGCCATTCGGTCGCGCTGACGTAGGGTTAGGCGCAGGCCGGAGCGGATCGCTGACTGTTACCGGAGGCGCATTGGGCGTCATCATTGACGCTCGCGGGCGTCCGTTGAATCTTCCCGCCGATCCGGTCCGCAGGCGCGAACTCATTAAACGCTGGTCGTACGCGGTGGGAGGATAACATGCTTGCGCCTGCATATCACGTTCTACCGCTCGCCGCCATCGTACGCCAACGGACTCTGCCGATCGCAGGGCGAGTTTTGGCGCGTCTGAATCAACGCGTGAACGCCGCCGATGTCGTAGCGGAAGCGAGCTTCTCTCGCGAGCATACGTTGATTAATGTAGCGCGAATGTTAAATATATCCGCCCATGAAGCGGATCGTTTCATCAAAGTAAAACAAGGCAGCGAGGTCGCGCAGGGAGCGTTGCTTGCCGACGCAGGAGGACTGTTGTTCGCTCGCACGGTTCGCGCGCCGCGCGCTGGGCGAGTGATAGCGGCCGGCGGCGGACAAATTTTGATGGAAGCCGGCAGCGCGCGCATCGAATTGCGCGCTGGGTTGCCTGGCGTTGTCTCGCGTATCATTCCCGAACGGGGCGTGGAGATTCGCGCTGTAGGCGCGCTGGCGCAAGGCGTATGGGGCAACGGCCGCATTGACAGCGGTATGATGACCAGCCTGATCGAAAAGCAAGATGACGTGCTAAACGCAGAACGACTTGATATGAGCATGCGCAGCTTGGTAATTCTTGGCGGGCATGTGCGCGACGCGAATACCTTGCGCGCCGCAATGGACCTGACAGTGCGAGGGCTGATCCTTTCCAGTTTACATTCGTCGTTGATTCAAATGGCGCGCCAAATGAAATATCCCATCCTCGTGTTGGATGGATTTGGCGCGATGCCGATGAACTCCGCCGTATTCAAATTGTTGACGACGAATGCGAAACGTGAAATAACCGTAAACGCCGAACGCTTCGATCGCTATGAGGGCGTTCGTCCTGAAGTTTATATTCCTTTACCAGTGTCAACTGAACCTGACGAACCGCAAGATTTCTATTATCTGGCGGCGGGGCAAACAGTGCGAATGCGCCGCCCGCCTTATGCGGGAGCGATTGGAATAATCGAATCATTGCGCCCGGGCTTGAGTCTGCTTCCTAGCGGCTTGCGCGCGCCCGCCGCTGACGTGAAAATAGAGAGCGGCGAAACGGCGATTGTTCCTTTAGCAAACCTTGAAATTGTGGGATAATACGCTGAAATGACTCAAATGCAACGATGATGAGGAGAGCGCACAATGGCAGACTTTCATGACGATGTAACCTTAGACGACGACTCAAATCCTCCCGAGGAATCGAGCAATCGAACCTTTCTGTTTGCGGCGGGCGGTTTAGGATTGCTGATTCTGCTTGCCTTGCTCTGCTTAGGCGGGTATGTTCTCTTTTCAATGAATAATAATCAGGCGGCAGAACAAACCGCTGTCGCACAAGCGACGCAACAAGCCGCGACGATTCAAGTGGGGCTGACGCAAACCGCCGTCGCACAAGCGCTGACTGCCACTTCCGCCATAACCGCCACATTGCCTCCGACAAATACGCCAGTGGTTAACCAATCGAGCGCCACGCCGGCGCAGACGGAAAATCCCGCTACTGCGACTGTAGGCGCGGCTCTCACGCAGGTCGCGGTTTCACAAACGCCCGCCGCCTCGCAAGCGCCCGCTTCCACACAAACGACGCTGACGGTTATTCCGACCTCGACTCAGTTGCCCAATACTGGCTTCGCCGACGAAGTGGGAATCCCCGGTATGTTTATCGCTGCGCTAGCGTTGGTTATTGTTGTCTTCCTTGCAAGAAGACTGCGCGTCGCGCCTAGTAAATAGAATTTCCTTTGAAATTATAAAGAGACCCTAAAGGATTTGCGCCTTTAGGGTCTCTTTGATTGCAGCGGCTTACACTACGCTTTCTGCCACTTGCTCCCCATATCCGAGCAGAGATTTCACCATCGCTTGTGTTCGTCCTTCGGCGTAGACTCGTAGAACAGGTTCTGTGCCAGAGGGACGAATCAACAGCCATGAGTCGTCAGCCATAATATATTTCACGCCGTCGCGTTGGCTGACCTCTGCGACTTTCTCGCCCCCGATCTCTGCTGGTGTCTGGCGAGTGAGAAAGTCCGTCATCTCCTTTTTGGCGACGGGACGGCTGAGGCGCAGATCGGTGCGTTCGTAGAAGGCGGGTCCTACATCCGCCAATAGTTCGTCCACCATGCCGTGCAATGTTTTCCCTGCTTTTGCGATCATCTCTACGAGCAACAGCCCCATAATCGGACCATCGCCTTCGAGGATGTGTTTCTTAAATGAGATCCCGCCCGATTCCTCGCCGCCGATCAATACATCTTATTGCATCATATAGATCGGAAGAGCGTCGTGTAGGGAAAGAGTGTATATCTCGGTTGTCGCCTTACCATGAACATCAACATCTCTAGCTT
>BQMV01000177.1 GCA_022181005.1 Anaerolineaceae bacterium
TTCTGATCTTGGACGCTAATAAAGAATACGTTGGCGGCGCGCCTTTCCTTGACCAAGTGATCTTCCAAAAATTTGACGCGGCTGATGCGATGATTCAAGCGCTGAAAGCGGGAGATATAGATCTCGTTCTCGGCATACCCGCCAGCGCGTATGAAACTGTTAAGAACTTTCAGGGCGTTAAGGCGGTTGCATTTGAAGGACGCGGATTCGACGAGCTTATTATCAATGACACATCCGAGGATAACGATCCGCCTTCAACCGGCAACCCGGCGCTGAAGGACCCAGCGGTGCGCCTCGCTTTAGAAACGGCGACCAACCGCCAAGATCTGATTGATATTGTGCTGCAGGGTTTGGGAAAGCCCGGCTCTACGATCGTTCCGCCGACGCTAGGCGGAGGCTTCTGGCATAACCCTGAGATTAAACCGGTCGAGTTCGATATCGCTAAAGCCAATCAAATCCTCGATGAGGCTGGTTATATCATGGGCGCCGACGGCGTGCGCGTAAAAGACGGCGTACGTCTCGAATTCCGTCTGCAATTTGACGCGGAATCGTCCAACTATCCGCGTATCGCGGACTTGCTGTCCGATTGGTATAAGCAGATCGGCGTGAAAGCCACGCCGCAAGGCATGGACGCGGATACGCTTATCGCCGCAATGACGGCGGTTGGCGATTACGACTTAGTAATTTGGGGCTGGGTGGCGGATCCTGACCCCGACTTTATCCTAGGCGTCATGCTGTCCGATCAGTACACGCCGGGCGGCTGGAATGATTCCGGCTACCATAACCCCGCCTATGATGCGCTTTACAAAAAACAGCAATCTGCCGTAGACAAAAACGAACGCCAAGAGTTCGTCTACGAAATGCAAGAGATGGTGTATAACGACCGTCCGTATATTGTCCTCTATTACGACGTAGCGCTGCAAGCGTATCGTTCGGACCGCTTCACCAACTTCATCGAATCGCCTTTAGGAATTGAGATCAGCGCCTCGCTGGCGCAAGTGAAGCCGGTAGACAAATAAAAGCGGGTTTGCCATTACAACGAGAAATGAAGCGAGAAGGAAAGACGCAAGTGCGATAAGCGGCAAAACTTCTCGCTTCCCTCGATTTTAAAGAGAAGGATCGGACATGGCGCGTCGAGACTATTTGATCGGCAAAATGGGTATATCGTTGCTGACCCTGCTCTTCGTTCTTCTGCTGGATTTTATGCTGTTTCGCGTACTACCGGGCGATCCCGTTCGGGCGGTGATCGGGCGCAATGTTCGCATTTCGGCGGATGTGCAGAACTCGTTACGCGCACAATTTGGACTGGATAAGCCCATCTTTCCCGACCAATTCGTGGATACGCTCGGTCAGTGGGCGCGTGGAAACTTGGGCGTTTCATGGTCGCAGCGCAGACCTGTCAGCGAAATCTTAATTTCCAAACTGTGGAACACATTGCTTCTGATCGGATTGGGGCAATTATTCTCGATCATTTTCGGCGTGATGTTGGGGCTGCTCGCGGGCTGGAAGCGCAAAACGCCTTTTGACATAGGCGCGCTAACGTTTTCACTGATCGCTTGGGCGACGCCGACATTTTGGCTGGGGATCATCTTGTTGGTGGCGGGAAGCGCGTGGTTCGGTCTGCCGACTGGCGGCATCGTCAGCCCGGCGAATATTGGAAAGCCGCTTCACACCGTGCTTCCGGACCTGATCCGTCACCTCATTTTGCCCACGCTGACGTTTACGATTCTCTATCTGGGAGAATACATGCTGATTATGCGGTCATCCATTCTTGAGACGCTTAGCGAAGACTACATCTTGACTGCGCGCGCAAAAGGGATGAGTAATTTTCAAGTCTTAATGCGTCATGGCTTGCGAAACGCCATGCTCCCAATGGTGACGATCATCGCGCTGAATCTTGGGTTCACTGTATCCGGCGCGATCTACATCGAAACGGTCTTTTCGTATGACGGGTTGGGCAATCTCGTTCAGACCGCGCTGGTTAAACAGGATTATCCGTTGTTGCAAGGCGCCTTTCTCCTGTTGGCGGTCAGCGTAATCGTCGCGAATATGCTCGCCGACTTCCTCTACACTTATTTAGATCCGCGCGTGAAAGCGAATTAATATGAGCGATCACTGGAAACTTTTTCTTCGCAACCTCAACGAGTTTTGGAAGGCGTTTCGCCGCAACAAACTGGGACTCGTCGGCGGCTTCTTGATCTTAACGGCGCTGCTGGCGGCGATTTTTGCTCCCGCATTAACTCCGCATAGCGCGGTTGACATCATACGCGATTCAAACGGTCGCGCGCTAACGTTCGCTTCACCGGCAACGCATAGCCCGCTCGGCACAGACGACGCGGGACACGATGTTTGGGCGCTGTTAATCTACGGCGCGCGTATTTCGCTCATGGTCGGGTTCCTGGCGGGCTTTATCTCAATGTTCGTCGGCAGTTCGTTGGGCATCATCGCCGGATATTTTGGCGGCGCAGTGGACACGCTTGTCATGCGCGTCACCGATATTCTTATGGTCATTCCCGACCTGCCGCTTATGCTTGTATTGGTAGCGACTATCCGCCAAATGGATTTAAAGGTCTCGCCGCTTTCGGTTTTGATCCTCGTGATTGGCTTGCTCTACTGGACGAGCGCGGCGCGCTTGATCCGCTCGCAAACACTGACGATTAAAGAGCGGCAATTCGTCGCGCGCGCGCGCGCGATCGGGGCTGGTCATTGGCATATCATCCGCAAACATATTTTGCCGCAACTCATGCCGTTGATCGTGACGAACACAGTCTTGATTTTGTCCACTGCCATTTTGATCGAATCAGGATTGGCGTTTCTAGGATTAGGCGACCCGACTCAGCCGTCGTGGGGCACAATGTTGAATTTTGCGTTCAGCCGCAGTGCGATCTCTAACGGTGCGTGGTGGTTTTACCTCCCGCCCGGGATCGCGATCTTGTGGGTCAGTTTGGGCTGTATTTTGCTGGGGAACGTGCTGGAAGAAATGATGAATCCGCGGTTGACGGCGCATTATCTGGAAGGCGATAAAGGTATGATCGCTATAACGGATAAGGAGACAGGCTTATGAACGAGAAACCGTTATTGCGCGTGCGCGGACTGACGACTGAGTTTGTCGCCTCGGAAGGCGCAGTTGCGCGCGCCCTGGAAGACGTATCGTTCGACGTTCTACCGGGCAAGACTGTCGGACTGGTGGGCGAATCGGGATCGGGAAAAACGACCACGCTCATGGCGCTGATGCGCCTCTTGCCCGCCAACGGACGCATTACAAAAGGCAAAGTCTGGTTTAACGACACAAATCTTTTAGCGTTGTCTGAACGTGAAATGCGCGATTACCGCTGGAAGAGCATGGCGATCGTTTTTCAGGGGGCGATGAACGCGCTTAACCCAGTGATGAAGGTCGGCGATCAGATTCGCGAGGCGATTCTGCTGCACGATCTAATGGACCGCGGCTCCGCAGAGAAACGCGTGAGAGACCTGCTGGAGATGGTGGGAATCGCGCCAACTCGACGCGATCAATATCCGCACCAGTATTCAGGCGGAATGCGTCAGCGCGCCATGATCGCGATGGCTCTGGCATGCGCGCCCGATATTTTGTTCGCGGACGAACCGACCACTGCGCTCGACGTGATGATTCAGGCGCAGATCCTGCAATTATTAAAGGAGATCCAAAGAGTGCTAGGGTTGGCGGTCGTAATCGTAACGCACGATCTCGGCGTGGTGGCGGAAGTGTGCGATGAAGTAGTAGTGTTGTATGGCGGCAAAGTGGCTGAATACGGCAGCGTTGATCGCATTTACAATCACGCGCAACACCCATACACGCAGCGCCTGCTTGAATCCTTTCCCGATATTAACAACCCCAGCGAAACGTTAGCGTCCATCCCCGGAACACCGCCGCGCCTGACGCAGTTGCCGCCGGGCTGCCGCTTCGAGCCGCGTTGTCACGTCAAGATCAAACGCTGCGCTGAAGTTTCACCGCCGTTGTTAGAAGTTGAGCCGGGGCATTACGCCGCATGTATTTTGCGCGAAGGAAAGGAGGTGAAT
>BQMV01000178.1 GCA_022181005.1 Anaerolineaceae bacterium
TTGGGTGTTGATTTTTTTTTTCAAGCAGAAGACGGCATACGAGATAAGGCCACGTGACTGGAGTTCAGACGTGTGCTCTTCCGATCTGAATGGCAAGTTCCATCTCCCATGCCGGCGCATAATTACGACGTTCCTTTCGAGGTCGTCGGCGAACCGTATGACTATGGTTTGGCTGGTTCGAAATATATAGAATTCGCGGCGGACGGCGCCGGGAAGAAACATTAGTCGCAGGGTTATCGCACATGATCAATAAACAAGAAAAAACTAATTTGTTGTCGCAGGGCGTCTTTATCTTTGTCTGCCTTGCGGTCCTTACCCTGCTTGAATTTTTAGTGGCGGTAACGTTCAATTCGCTCGTAGTGCTGGTTGTAGTGGCGCTCGTCAAGGCTGGGTTGGTGCTGTACTATTACATGCACATGTCGAAACTCAACGAAAACCCGGATGCCGCTACGGATCATGAATCCTACGCTTTTAAAACGGGGACGAATCGCGCCGGCTTGTGGCTGTTCCTGCTTTCTGATGCCTTTGTGTTCGGCGGCTTAATGGCGATGCGGCTCAACTTGCTTGGATTGACCCGCCCTGACTTGAATCAGAATCTCGGTTTGTTCGTCACCGTAGTCTTGCTGGTTTCTTCCTTCTTTATGAACCGCGGAGAGACGCACTTGCATAACGGAAACCGCGCAGGCTTCTTAAAGAACACGATGATTACGTTTATTTTGGGATTAGCCTTCCTGCTCGGCGTAGTTATGATTGAATGGCACGCTATCCCGTCGGTGGCGGAAGCCGTATTGCATTTGTTCGGCGAACCGGCAGGCAGAACGCCTCTAAAACCCTCCTCTGGCGTGGCGGGAGCGGCATTCTTCATGATGACCGGTATGCACGCCTTCCATGTGCTCACCGGGTTGATCTTCCTCGCCGTCATTTGGGTCAACGGCAAACGCGGCTTATACGACGAGAAGCAATATCCTGTTGAAGCCGCCGCTGTTTACTGGCACTTTATTGACGTTGTGTGGATTTTCTTCTATCCCGCGTTGTATTTGATCGGAACTGCCATTTAATGCGGCATTGCTTGAATATTTAAATGACGGGGCGACCATTATTTTAACGGTCGCCCCGTTTTGTAGTTTGCTGACTATAGATTTGGAGTTCGTGGATGGATAGAAAGACCTCGATTATCGTTGCCGCGTCGATGACGCTGGTTATGCTTTTGGCGGCCGCCATGTTTTTCTTTGGAGAACCTGAACGCCCGCGTGGGACAACGTTTGGCGAGCCATACCCTGAGGCGGCAGATTTTACGCTTGTTCGCTCGAACGGCGACATTTTCCAACTGAGCCAATATCGCGGAGATATCGTTTTGCTGTACTTTGGATACACAATGTGTCCCGATGTCTGCCCGATCACTCTTGCGCAATTAAACCTCGCGCTTGAGAAGTTAAAACCTGAAGATGCGGCGCGGGTTAAGGTCGTATTTGTCACCGTGGATCCCGACCGCGACACGCCCCAAATCGTTCAAGAGTATGTGGAGCGCTTCAACCCTAATTTTATTGGCTTGAGCGGGACGGAAGACGAACTGGCGCAAGCCTGGCAAGGATATGGCGTCTTTCGAGAGATTGTAGCCAGCGACTCTGCCGCCGGCTATGCGGTGGATCACACCGCGCGCATTATGGCGGTTGATCGCGATGGAAAATTGCGCGTCTCCTTTCCCTTCGACGCTTCCGCAAATGACATCGTTCACGATCTAAAATTACTTTTGAAAAAATAACATGAACGTAAAACGCATATATGTAAAACGCATGATCTTGGCGCTTTTGATCGGTTTTCTTTTTGGAGCGATAGTGACAGAAATTCCTATCTTTTTCATGTATAAAACTGCGCGCGCGCCGCAAGAGATCGTCTTGGATATCCCGGAGGGGACTGCCAATTTGGTAGCGCGCGGCGAACAACCGCCGACCATCCCTCAAGACCTGACGCTCGTCCTCGGCGATACGCTGGTGATTAAGAATGAAGATACAACCGATCATCAGTTGGGGCAGCTGTGGGTTCCCGCGAATAGCGTTGCCAGTCTGCACCTTAATCAAGCGGCAGACCTTGTCTTTGAATGCTCCTTTCAACCCGATAAACTTTTCGGGATTGACGTTCGTCAGCCCCTGACGCTTTCTACGCATCTAAGCGGCATCCTAGGTCCCGGTTTGACCCTGGGCGTAATGCTTGCGTTGTATAGCCTCCTTCTGCCTATTAAGGGGAAAGAACATGCTTCTGCGTAGAATGTTTAGCCGCAAATGGATTCTGACGACGCTGCTGGTAGTCGCTGGCGCGCTCGTTCTGATTCGCCTTGGCGTTTGGCAACTAGACCGGCTTGCAGAGCGGCGCGCCGATAATGCCCACTACGCCGAAATGCTCTCGTTGCCGCGGTTAAATCTCAATGCGGAAATTCCGTCGCAATTGGGCGAGATGGAATATCGCGCGGCGACGGCTGTGGGGACCTATGATTTTGAAAATCAAATTGCTGTGCGGAATCAAGTTTATCGCGACCAGTATGGATATCATCTGCTGACGCCGCTGCGATTTGAATCTCCTACCGGAGCGGGCGAAACGGCGGTCTTCGTTGACCGCGGCTGGATTCCGCTCGAAGGCAATACGACCCCGGCTGCTTGGCGTAAGTACGATGCGCCGGAAAGCGTCGAGATTTCAGGCGTAATTCGGCTGGGGCAGAGCAAACCAGCCTTCGGCGGAATTGCGGATGCGCTCCCCCTGGATGGCTCCAAACTTGAAGTTTGGAACAATGCCGATCTTGCGATGATCGCTAATCAAATGCCCTATCCAGTTTTGAAGATTTATGTTCAACTCGATGAAGCGATTGATAATGAGACGCCGCCTATTTCCTCTGCGCCTGAGTTTGAAGCAACGGAAGGTCCGCATTTTGGATACGCCTTGCAGTGGTTCGTGTTTGCCGCAATCTTATTTTTCGGATACCCATTTTTCTTACGAAAGCAGGATGTAGATTTTCCATGAAGTACTCGCTTCGTTCGTCGTTCTCGCGTTACGTTTTGACTTTGTTTGTCGCCGTGTTTGCGTTAACAATAGTTGGTCGCGTGGTCAGCCTGTCTAACGCTGCTGAATTTTGCAAGGGCTGGCCCCTTTGCATCCCTAGCGCTCCATTGGGATGGATTAAACTTGCGCACCTTTCACTAGTGGGCGTTGCATCGTTGTTGATGATCGTTGTGTTTCGAAAGGCGTGGCGTGAACAGCGCGAACACCGCGTTTTGTTGCCATTAACGACGATCTTAACGGTGATGTTCTTTGGGCAAGCCCTGGTCGGCGCGCAACTGGCGGGACAGCCGCGAGCGCAAGGGCTGGCGGCGTTGCACGATTTAACCACTATTGCGCTGTGGGTCTCGCTCGTTCTACTCGTCTACGCTTCGGGCGTTCTGATAAAAAGCGAAGGCTTTGTCGTCAAGTTTGATTATCGTCAGCGTGCGAAAGATTTCTTTACGTTGACGAAGCCACTGATCGTCGGCTTGCTGCTGATTACCACCTATGGCGGCTTAGTGGTGGGCATGAAAGCCTGGCCCCCGTTTTCGCTCACGATGTGGACCTTAATCGGCGGAGCGCTGGCTTCGGGCGGATCGGGCGCGTTGAATCAATACATTGACCGTCAAATTGACCGTCAGATGAAACGCACATCCAAGCGCCCGCTGGCAGACGGGCGTTTGACGGACGCGGAAGGTCTTGCGTTTGGTTTAGGGTTATCCTTAACCAGTTATTATGTATTTGCATGCTTTGTCAACGACCTTGCCGCGCTGCTGTCGCTGGCGGGCATTATTTATTATGTAATCGTCTACAGCGTGTGGTTGAAGAAAGTCACCGTCCAGAATATTGTGATCGGCGGAGGAGCGGGCGCGATTCCTCCGATGGTGTGTTACGTTGCCGCTGCCGGTCATTTGGATTGGACGGCATGGATTCTGTTTGCCA
>BQMV01000179.1 GCA_022181005.1 Anaerolineaceae bacterium
GAATCCGTGCGCGGCGTAGATGTTCATAATATGCCACAAGATCGGGCGTCCGCCAATCCCGACAATCGGCCCAGGCTTTAAAATCGTCTCCTCAGAAAGACGGCTGCCTACCCCACCGGCAAGAATTGCTACCTTCATAATAGTTAACCTCGTTATACGCGTAACGATTATATTTACGAAGCGTTTATTTTATCCTTATAAGTTTATCAAAAAGCCCGTTGCTTTCAACGGGCTTTTTGATTCCTAGTCTATCTATACCAAAGCGACTCTTACTTTGTCATCTCTTGCGCTGGCGCTTTCGAGCGCATCACCGCCCAAGCGAGCACGGCGACTAGCAGGGCTACCACCGCCCAAACCCCAACCGAGCCGCCCTCCGCGTACTTGACCACGATCGGAGCGATGATCACCGCCACAAGATTAACCACCTTGATCATCGGGTTGAGCGCAGGACCGGCGGTATCCTTGAACGGATCGCCGACGGTATCGCCGACCACGCCAGCCTTATGACGCTCAGAGCCTTTGCCGAGATTATTCTTGGGGTCCTTCGGTTCATCTTCGATAAGTTTCTTAGCGTTATCCCATGCGCCGCCCGAGTTATTGAGGAACACCGCCAGCAACTGTCCCGAGACGATGATCCCCGCCAACATGCCGCCCAACGCCTCTACCTGCAAAGCCAGACCGACAACGATCGGGGTAACGATGCCGAGCAACGCCAACGATACCAGTTCCTTCTGCGCCGCGGTCGTAGAGATCTCCACCGCTTGTTTATAGTCAGGCTCGATCTTGCCTTCTAATACACCCAACTTGAACTGGCGGCGGACTTCCAATACGATCAGCGAAGCCGCGCGTGCGACCGCTTGAATCGCAAATGAAGAGAACAGCCACGGCAATGCGCCGCCGATCAACACGCCCACGAACACTTGTGGAATGTCTACACGAATGCCGATAGACTGAATCTGTTGCGCTGTCGGAACGCCCAGCGCCGCTTGTGAACGAGAGACGTCCACAAGGAACGAGCCAAAGAGCGAGACCGCCGCGATCACAGCCGATCCGATGGCAACGCCTTTGGTGATCGCCTTAGTCGTGTTTCCAACCGCGTCAAGATCCGCCATAATCTGTTGCGCATCTTTAGTTTCTTGATCTTCCTGTCCGTGCCACGACATCTCGCCAATGCCGTTCGCATTGTCGGCGATGGGACCGAACGAGTCCATCGCCACATTGTTTCCGGTCAGCGTCAGCATGCCGATACCGGTCATCGCTACGCCATATAAAATGAACGTCGCGCGCTCGCTGCCTTCCACGCCGGGGATCGTGCCGAAGATAAAGATTGAAGCGACGATCGTTAAGGCGATCACCAGCACCGACCACACAGACGATTCAAAACCGACCGATACGCCGTTCAGGATTAACGTCGCCGGACCTGTATCGGCGGATTTCTTAATGTCGTTCACGGGTTTAGCATCCGTGCCCGTGAAGTATTCCGTCAAGCGGTCAATCGAGATCGCCAGCAATACGCCGACGAAAACCGCTAATGGCATACGCCACCAACCGCCCCATTCGTTCATCGCGGCTGTATTCAAGTAGAAAAGACCCGCAACAAAGAACATCACCGAGGAGATCGCCGCGGAAGAGAGAAAGCCGCGGAAGATGGACGCCATCGCGTTGCCGCGTTTGCCGGGACCGCCTTTAACTAGATAGGTGCCAATGATAGAAGCCAGCACGCCCACGCCGCGTACGATAAGCGGGAAGATGATCCATTCCAGCCGTCCGGTGATCGTGTGCAACGCCAAGCCCAAGATCAAGCCGGCGACGATCGTCACTTCATACGACTCGAAAATATCCGCCGCCATGCCGGCGCAATCGCCGACGTTATCGCCGACGAGATCCGCCACCACCGCAGGGTTTCTCGGATCGTCTTCAGGAATGCCCGCCTCGACTTTTCCAACCAGATCCGCGCCAACGTCAGCCGCTTTCGTAAAGATGCCGCCGCCCACACGCATGAACAACGCCAGCAGAGTTCCGCCGAAACCAAAACCGAGCAAAGCGTCTGGCGCGGCAATGCCGAGAACGATAAAGATAACCGTGCCGCCGAGCAAGCCAAGACCATCCGTCAACATGCCGGTAATCGTGCCCGCGCGATAGGCGATACGAAGCGCATCGCCAAAAGAGCGCTTCGAAGCCGCCGCCACGCGCACATTGCCTTCTACCGCCATACGCATACCGATCTGACCGACCGCAAGCGAGAACCCTGCGCCCATCACAAAGGCAAAGGCGCGCGCCAGACCGATCCACAGGCGCACCGAGTTCGGGTCTGCGCCTTTGAAGCGATCCAACGCCTCAGGCGAAGGCGGGACGATGTACACAGAAAAGAAAAGCGCGACGGTCAGCACGCCGATTAAAGGCAAAATCGAGCGCAGTTGTCTTTTCAGATATGCGTCCGCGCCGTCTTTAATCGCGCCCCACACTTCCTGCATCTTCTCCGTGCCTTTATCTTCACGCAAGATTTGAGCCCGGAGAAAGACCGCATACAATAAGCCGAGAATGGCTACGCCAAACACCGCCCAAATCGCGATCTCCTCCAGGTGAGTAAGACCTTCCATAACATACATAAGGGGTAATTCCTCCCGAGCGAAATTTTTTCCGGGCGTTTGCCCGGCAAAGCAGAGGGATTTTACAGGCGCAAAGTTATTGTGTCAAGAAATCGAACGGTAATTTTTAGTTGACAACCGCTCTCAAATCAGATAAGATGACCTTCATTATCAGCCCATTACTCCAAAGGAGGAGCAATGCTTCAAGAAGTAAAAACAGAAACCACAACGCTTACACACGCTCCAACGCTTACGCTCACATCCGCCGCATCTGAGGCGGTTAAGAATATCCTCCGCGAACGCAACCTTGAAGGATACGCTTTGCGCGTGTATGTCGCCGGCGGCGGTTGTTGCAATGTCAATTTCGGCATGGCGCTCGACGATACCATCCGAGACGTAGACACCACGTTCGAACTTGACGGCGTCAAAGTCGTCGTAGACGAAATGTCCATAGGCTACTTGCAAGGCGCAAAGATTGATTTTGTCAACGATCCCGATCGCGGCGCAGGTTTTGCTGTTGATAGTCCGGCTGCAAAATCGCACGGTCATGGCGAAGGCGGCTCTTGCGGTTGCAGCGGCGGCGGAGGAGGCTCTTGCGGTTGCAGCGGCGGCGGAGGAGGCTCTTGCGGTTGCCAAAACTAGACCAGTTTCATATTGAATAAAAAAGACCGGAGGAAATCCGGTCTTTTTTATTCTAGTTACGCTAAACTATCTTCCGCGCAAATAGGATGCGACTGCGCCAAAAAAGCCAAACAACCCCAAGATAAGGATGATCATGCCTGCCGGGACGCCGCCAGTTGGACGAGTTTCAGGCGCGGCTTCAAACGAGGGCAGCTCAAGTTGAGGCGGCGGAGTGAACGTGGGCAAGCGAGTCGTAGTCGGCTGTCCAATGAAAGCCGCTTCGACGGTCAGCTCAATGGTCGGAGTGGCAGCGGGCGTTTGTGTGGGAGGAATTTCAATAATAGGCAGAAACGCGCCGGGAGATAAAGACGTATACGGACCGTATATCCACGCCTCAGATTTAGGCACGCCGGCATAGTAGATCTTGATCCAGTCGTCTCTATCGCGTGCGCGCCCAAGCGCTGGCGCAACCTCTCCGCCCGTCATCACGCCCACCGCCGGATAATCGAATGAACTCGGACCCGCATAGACGCGCACTTGCTTAAGGCTGGGGTCAATTCGGATCGTCGGACCGATTGCCGTTCCGGTGACGGTGGGAACGGAGCCTGTCGGTTGCTGAGCGTGAACTACCGTCGCAACGCCGATTTGATCTTCAAGCGCAAGCAGAACACACCCC
>BQMV01000180.1 GCA_022181005.1 Anaerolineaceae bacterium
CGGACGTGGCGTCCATCCGTTGTGTTCGTGAGCATGGAAACGTGGTGGTCGCACAAGCCTGCCGAGGAATACGACAAGTACATGCGCAAAGTGTTGGACCGCATCATCGAGTTCGGCGCGGTGCCGATCATCGCCACCAAAGCCGACAACCTCGAAGGCGATAACTCGATCAACGCGACCGTGGCGCAGATCGCGTATGATTACGAGATTCCCTTGTGGAATTATTGGGCGGCAGTTCAGCCTCTGCCTCGTCACGGACTTAGCCCGGACGGTTTTCATCTCACTTTTGCGCGCAACTTCTTCGACGATCCGCAACGTATGAAAAATGCGTGGCCCTGGCGCAACCTCACCGCGCTGCAATCGCTCGATGAAGTTCGCAAAGCGTTGAACGGGGAATAGCCAGCATCCCACAGGTTTGTTGCAGATTAACATTTAAACCGAGCAATCCCTCTACGTTATCTTGAACCTCGGAGATACTCCCGAAAATCATGGGGGCATGTGAGTCACGGGGTTGTTAACCCATCTTACGCACATGGCAGTCCCAAAGGGATGATAGGGTTATAGAAAATTGCGAGCACGGATTCAAATCCCGAAGGAATGACATTAATACTGACATCCCTTCGGGGTCTTCAATGTTTCGCGTAAGTTGAGTTTTTAATTTTTTCTGTGTCTCCGTGACTCGTCGGTTTGGTGTATTACTCGATTAATCTGGAAAAGAGTTATAAACCTGTGGGGAAGTTTTATCGTTGAGACAAGGCAAAGAACTCCCACTTGACAAATTAGAACAAATGTTCTATATTGGCAACGTCGTTCCCATTCAGTTCGTTAGCGGCTTATCCCGCAGGAGATTCTCATGAACCGTTCCTCGTCCATCAAATTCAACCTCGTCCCTCTCATTCAAAACGCGGCGCAAAAGCGCGGGTTGATCTTCGGCAGCATCATCCTCTGCGCCCTGTTGGGGTTTGAGATCTTCAACTATTCCAGCACCTCCTATGCCCTGCACGATATTCTAGGCGATCTTGCCTTCGGTCCGTTCCAGTGGGCGACCGTGCTTGCCGTCGCTTTCTGCGGCATTGACTTTGCCGGTATCGCCCGCATCTTTACTCCTGAAACCGGACGCGACGAACCTGCCGAAGTCTGGTACTTGTTCGCGGCTTGGTTTCTTGCGGCGGGCTTCAACTCCACGCTGACTTGGTGGGGCGTGGCGGTCGCCGTGCGACAGCACAGCGCGGCGGGCGGGTTTCTGGTTGGACACGAAAATATGGTCACTGCTGTGCCGGTTTTCGTGGCAGCGATGGTGTTGATCATCCGCGTACTGTTAATCAACACGTTCTCGATCGCCGGCGAACGCATCTTTACGTTAGCCGAGGCGCGTCCGGCGTCCTATTCCAGCCGGCCGGTCTACCGTCCGTCTCAGGCTTCGATGCGCGAAACAAACGCGACCTCCCCGCGCCCCGCTCCTAAGCCTGCGTCTTCAAATTACTCACAGCCGCTGTATAACGAGCCGACGTATCATCCGGTCGGCATGTCGGCGCAAGCGCGCGAAGGCTTCAATTCATCTGCGCGAAGGTAAATTCTCGGTTACAAACACAAAACGCCGCCTAACGCGGCGTTTTGTGTTTGCCATGCAGCCGCCGTCGCTGAATGTATCTCTCTCAATCGGCGTAGAGTAAGTCGTACGCTTCCTTAGGTCCACTCGCGCCGCTTGTCTTTAACATGTATATGTAAAACCCTTTTCTTTTCGTTTTGAGGAGCCAAGCGACGAGAAATTTTAGATTTCATCGTTGAGAGACTTAAATCCAAGAAATCGCTTTGTGAGATTTTGACGCTGCTGTATCTCAACCCTCTGCGCAGCGACATCTATTGATGCGTCCGATGTTAGAGGTTTCTCTCCACCCTACAATCTTGTAAGGCTATTAAATCCATAGTAGAATTATTGCAATATCAGCGCAGACTGGGACGATTCCAGAAAGCCGAACCTTAGAGAACACTCATTGCCGCTATTTACTTTTTAATTTTCTATTAACAAGACTCGAAGGTTCAGCCGCTCATTGCGTTTCAGCGCGCTTATATATATGTTTTATTGACGGAGAAAGATATGATAAAAATGCGCTTGACCTTCGCCGCACGCTTATGCTTGATCGTTATCTTCATCGTAGGCGCTTTCCTGCAACCTACGCCCGCCTATGCAGCGTCTATACCGGCAGAAATCAATAAACAGTTTACCCCGCTTCAGATTCCCGCCGGGGGCGTGTCTGTTTTGCGGGTGACTGTTTTCAACCCTAACACTTTTCCATTGACGAACGCTAGTTGGACGGACAACCTGATCGGCGTACAGCCGGGCTTGTTTATCGCCAACCCTGCGAACGTGGTGAATACCTGCGGCGTCGTCGGCGATGTGACCGCCGTTCCCGGCACGACCATGCTGTCTCTTGCGAACGGAACCGTTCCCGCTCAGGTGGGATCTACGCCGGGCCAGTGTTATGTGGAAATCAACGTTTCCTCTGTAACGTCCGGCAACTTAATTAATACGATCCCCGCTAATAACCTGTCCTCGCAGGGAAATGATGGCGGCTCGCCCGTAAGCATTACCAACTTAACGCCCGCCAGCGCCACCATCACAGTCATCGCTGTCTCTCCGCCTGCGCTCAGCAAGAGTTTTACGCCCAACACTATCTATGTAGGAGAGACCAGCGTACTGACGATCCGTCTCAATAATAACGATGCGAATTACAACCTGACGGGTGCGACCTACACCGATACGTTGCCAACTGGGTTGCAAGTGGCTTCGCCCAACGGATTAACTTTATCGAACTGCGGACCCGGCACAGCGACCGCGACTCCGGGCGGAGCGACGATCTCGCTTTCAGGCGCGACAGTCACGCCAGCCTTGGATTGTATTGTCTCCGTTAACGTCACCAATACGACCGGGTCGTATGGAGCGTACACGAACACGATTCCCGCCGGCCCCGGCGGACCTGGCTCGCTTAAGACCGATCAAGGCGTCACCAACAACTCGCCCGCTTCGGCGCCTCTGAACGTTCAGCCGGTGGCGATTGCCAAGTCTTTTTCCCCGTCAACGATTGACGCAGGCGACGTCAGCAACCTCACCATCACCTTCTATAACCCAACCGGTTCGGCTTACACCGGCGTAGCGATCACCGACAGTCTGCCGGCGAATCTGACCATTGACGCAGCGCCCATAACCAACACCTGCGGCTTTACCGTTAACCATGCTGTCAACGATACTCTGATTGACGTCTCTGGCGGGACCATCCCTGCCAGTCTGACGCCCCCGACTCCTAACACATGCGCGTTGACCATTCCCGTCCGCGCAAGCGTAGCGTCCTCCGGCAGCCGCACAAATACGATCCCCGCTAATACATTGACAGCCGACCAGCCGGTTACAAATTACCTGCCTGCCACTGCCAACCTGACCATTCAGCAAGCCTTATACGGAACTAAAGCGTACTCGCCAACCTTTATTAACGCCGGCGGAACAAGCCAGGTGACTATCACGTTGCACAACCGCGCCAGCATCCCGCTGACCGGCGTCACATTCACCGATACGCTTCCAGCGGGTCTCACAGTCAGCGGGACCCCTGCCGCCGCCCAGTGCAGCGGAACGGTGACAAATACGGTCAACTCGGTCACCCTGACGGGCGGAACGATCCCCGCGAATGGAAACTGCACGATTGTATTCGACGTAACCAGCGCCGTCGCAGGCGTGTATGACAACGTCGTCGCAGCCAACACGATTAGCACCTACCAAGGCGTGGGACACGCCGCATTCAGCACCAACCCCGACTTGACGGTTATTGATCCCAGC
>BQMV01000181.1 GCA_022181005.1 Anaerolineaceae bacterium
TTCCATATCAATGAACGCCGCCACGCCGCCCATCTTTTGCGCTTCGGCGACGATGTGCTGGCAGATAGCGGTCTTGCCGGAGGATTCAGGTCCGTAGATTTCGATGACGCGTCCGCGCGGGATGCCGCCGACGCCGAGCGCAATGTCGAGCGAGAGCGAGCCGGTCGGGAAGGTTTCAGTCTGCATGAAATACGCTTCGCCGAGGCGGATGATGGAGCCGTCGCCGTAGCGTTTGAGGATATCGCCGATGGCTTTATCGAGGACGGCTTGTTTGGCTCCGTCGGCGTTGCGATTTGTCGTCGGTTCTTGAGCGGCGGCTTTTGATTTTCGTGGGGGCATAAGAATTCTCCGGTATAAGCGTAAACATCAAGGTTATGTATAACCGAGAGTATAGCACAGATGTTCTGACCGTCAAGGGATAAGTTTCAAGCTACGGCGTGGGCGTCAGCGTAGCCGTCGCTGTTCTGGGCAGAAAATTCAACGTCGGCGCCGGCGGCGGGACGGTTTGGAATCCGTTCTTGTCGGTGAACGTGAAATATGTGATTTGCCCCGGAAAGATCTCTACAAAAGTTTGAACGGTTTTATCGTTATATTTCATGGTGACCTTGTAAATGCCAGCGGGCAGGTCGCTTAATACGAGATTTTCTTGATAGTACGGATCGGAGTTGACCGCTTCTTTGGCGTATGTGTAAACGCGCCGTAAGGGAACTTCGGATGGAAGCGGGCGCGTTTCCACTGAATGTTCGTATAGCAATTCGCCTTTTTCTCCGCTGATGCGTCCTGCCAGCACGCCCCAACCTTGCGGCGGCGCCATCCATAGTTCGGGGTTATAGGTGTCGTAGAATGAGTTGCCGCCCAAGCGCACTTCGAAATGCAAATGTGGTCCCGTCGTTGCGCCGGTCGAGCCGACTAGACCGAGCGTGTCGCCTAGTTTCATACGCTGTCCCTTTACAACTTTTACTTCGCTCATATGAGCGTAAATAGTGTATAGTGTTTTCCCCTTGTAACCGAAATCATGCCGTAGAACAACTGCGATGCCATAAGGGTCCGAAATGTTATTGTCGGAACCGCTGAACAATCCCCAGCCGGCGGAGACGACCGTTCCTGCCCCGGCGGCGAGAACGGTCGCGCCTTCCACTGCGTCAATATCCACGCCGGTATGCACAATGTTTGGCGCGAAGTACACGCCTCCGTAGCGATATTCTGCAAGGGGCCAGTTGACGTTGTCGGCGGCGATGGGGCGGGCGAAATAGAAATGATCGTACGGCGAGACTGCCCAGGGAAGCGGATACAAGGGCGGACGCCAATTGGAGACTGGCTCGGCGCCCGGCGTCGGCAGAACGAAGCGAAACGGTTCGATAGTTGGGCGCCGAGCCGCTTCGGCCGGCGGCGTAGGTTGATTGGTCTGCCCGACGATCACTGCGGTTGGAGATTCTGCGATTTGGCTCGGCATCGTCTGTGCGCAAGAGGCGAGGAGAGAGCATAATACAAGAACAATGATGCTGTATTTCTTGCTCATGGAACAATGGTCGGCGGCGTGGGCGTGAGCGGTACCGGCGTCGGCGTAATCGACGGAGTGGCTGTCTCGGTCGGCGTGCGTGTTAACGAAGGGGTTACAGTCGGACGCGGCGTGCGCGTGTTGGTAGCGGTTGGCGTGGGGGTGTAGGTGACCGTAGCGGTGAACGTGGGCGGCAGCAAGCGCGTCGGTGTGATCAAAATATCCGGCGGATAGAGTTGCAGCATCGCGGTATAAAAGTCGAGCCTTTCGGTGAAGGCAAATTCGGTGAAGCGCGCCCCGCGAAAGAAGGTGCGCCAGTTGGGCAGCGCGGGAACTCGTTCCCAACCGTATTGGCGCGCCAGCGCGGTTATGTCCACCCAGTAACCGCTGGGCGTTGCGCTATAGGAGCCGCCTTGTTCGTAAATCTTTGGGTCGAGGTTGTAACGCGCTGAAAGATCCCAGGGCACAACGCGCAGCGGTTCGCCGAACGAACCGTCTTGTAATTGCGCGCGGATGTACAATCGCCAGTAAGTTTGCGCGCCGAAATCTTCGCGCGCGGCGACCATCCAACCGGCGTTGGTCATCAACGAGTTGAGCGCGAATGCGCGCCCGGCGTACATCCAATCTTCCTCGAAGCCCGGGTCGAGCGGGGCTGTGATCGGTACGAAGGCGTTCTCTAAACTCGCCAGGGCGTCCCAGCCGGCTTGTTCGATGACGCGTTGGCGCAACGCGTTGAACGCTTCGTCGGCGCGATCGTGCAATTGCGGGTACGGCGCTTGTACGTTTTCCAATTTTGCGAGCGAGTATCGCTCCGCCAATCCGCTTGAGGTTGAGTTGACGATCATCGTCCACAAGGGAGCGGGGGTTATTTGCGCGGCTTTTTGAAACGTCGCCGGCAACGGGATTGAAAGGTCTAGCGTCGCCCAGACCAATCCGCGCAAGGCGGCTGGAAATGGAACGAAAGGTTGTAACGATTTGCCGTCCAACGAATATGTGACGATGAAGGTTTCATTCGGCGCATCAAACGTAGTGATGATTTGTTCGCCGGTCGTGTTCCACGCGGGATAATCGCCGTCGCCTAACCAAACCGCTGGCGCGATGCGCGTCGCATCCCAAATGTAAATTCCGCTGCGTCCCACGCTTTGGCTTGTAGACGCCCACGCAAGCTTTGTCCCATCTGACGACCAGACCGGATGCGATTCCGCCGCTCTTTCGGTGACGCTGATGTTCGAGAAGCGTTCCTCGTCTGATTCGTCTAAGTCTGCGAGAATGACCTCGCCTTCCGAGATAAATGCGATCTGCCGCCCGCCGGGCGCCCACGCGGGAGAGTGATCGGAGGCGGGAGAATGAGTCAAGTAGATGGCGTCTTGCAAGGGGTTGTCGGCGGGACCGATCAAAATATCGAGATTATCGTCGCGGTAGGCTTCATAGGCGAGGAAGGTTCCATCCGGCGACCAACTGGGCGCGCCTTCGTATTCGGGCGAGTGGGTCAGTTGGGTTACGTCGCCGCCGGGAAAGTCCATTCGATAAAGGTCCCAGAATCCGTTGCGGTTGGATGCAAAAGCTATGGATTTTCCGTCCGGGCTGGCGGCAGGAGCGATGTCGTCCCAGTCGCCGGCGGTCAGTCGCGTAATGGGCATTTGCCCGGGAATGTAGGCGAAGAGATGAGCGAACCCGTCCTCTTCATACGAAAACAGGATTGCTTCTCCGTCGTTCGTCGAAGCGGCTGTAACGGCGATGGGCGGTTCGCTTAGCTCGCTTGATGACGGCGTTAGACCTTCAACCTCCGCGATTGGACGAACGCATGCAGAGAGCGATAATAGAACAATGAAGCAGAACGTCAGCCGGAAGAAAAACTTTAACATAGCGTGGAGCGTTTTAGATGCGGCGTTGGAGTTTAGGCTTGTTCCACATCGGAAGGCGGCTCTACGTTGAACGAAAATGTCTGCGGTTCTTTGCTGGGACCGTCGGGGTAGTACAACGTCGCCTGCAGCG
>BQMV01000182.1 GCA_022181005.1 Anaerolineaceae bacterium
ACCATGGCGTATCTTGCCATGAAGAAGACCGGCTTGCCGCGCGAACGCGTGATCGGGCAGGCGGGCATATTAGATTCGGCGCGGATGCGCGCCTTCATCGCCATGGAAACTAACGTGAGCGTGGAGAACATCAATTGTTATGTGTTAGGCGGTCATGGCGACGAGATGGTTCCGCTTACGCGCCATTCGAATATTGCGGGCGTGCCGCTTGACGAATATATAGCGGCGGATAGATTGCACGCTATCGTCGAGCGGACGCGCAAAGGCGGCGGCGAAGTGGTCAACTTGCTGAAGACCGGCTCCGCATTCTATGCGCCCTCCGCCGCGTTGGCGCAGATGACAGAAGCGATTCTTAAGGATAAACATTTGATCGTCCCTGCGTCGGCGTATGTGACCGGCGAGTATGGCTTGAGCGATATATACTTCGGCGTGCCGGTTCAATTGGGGCGCGGCGGTATGGAACGCATTGTCGAATATTCGCTCAACGACGATGAAAAAGCGATGCTTCAGAAATCCGCTGCGGCGGTGAGAGAAACGCACGACGCGCTAAAGAACTTGGTGGGATTAGGGTAAACGCGCAGACTTATCTCCAAAACTATAAGGAGTTATACGATGATTTTACATGAGAAGATTGAGGCGCAGTTGCCAGACTGGCGCGCGCGCGTTCACGCGCTTGCGAAAGAACATACCGACGCCGTGATAGATACGGTAAAAGTCGGCGAGATCATAGGAGGTATGCGCGATATTAAATCGTTGTGGACGGATATTTCATCCGTAGATCCCGGCGAGGGCATTCGTCTGCGCGGTTTGACGGTAAACGAAACCCTGAAAGCGTTGCCGAAAGCGCGCGGCAGTAAAACGCCGTTGGTGGGCGGCTTATACTATCTGTTGGTCATAGGCGAGACGCCTACGAAAGAACAGGCGTTGGAGGTGGAAGCCGAATGGGCGAAACGCGCTGAATTGCCCGATCATGTGATGAAAGTGTTGCGCGCCATGCCGAAGGATGCGCACCCCATGACGCTTTTTTCGCAAGCGGTTCTGGCGATGCAGAACGAATCAGTCTTTGCGAAAACATATCATGAAATGAAGAAAGACGCGTACTGGGAAGCTGCGCTGGAAGACAGCCTTAACCTTACAGCGCGCCTGCCGTTGATCGCCGCGTATATCTATCGGCTGAAATACTTCGGCGAAACGAAGAAACTCAAATACAACCCCAAATTGGATTATGGCGCGAACTTTGCGCGCATGATGAAAGTGGACGATAAAAAAGGATACGCCGAACTGGCGCGCTTGTACTTCATCATCCATTCCGACCACGAATCGGGCAACGCCTCGGCGCACGCTATGCATCTGGCAGGTTCCACGCTTTCAGACGCATACTATTCTTTCTCCGCTTGTCTCAATGCGCTGGCTGGTCCGTTGCACGGGTTGGCGAATCAGGAGAGCCTTGGCTGGCTGTTGAATGCTCGTAAGCAGTTTGACGGTCTACCGACGCGCGATGAATTGTACAAATATACATGGGACCACCTCAACTCGGGACGGGTCGTTCCCGGCTATGGGCACGGCGTTTTACGGGTGATTGATCCGCGCTTTACCGCACAGTTAGAATTCGCTAAAGCGCGCTTCCCAGACTTCGACCTGCTTCGGCTGGCTGAGATGGCGCTGGAGGTTGTGCCGACTGTGCTGAAGGAACAGGGCAAAGCCAAGAGCCCCGCGCCCAATGTGGATGCGATCAGCGGCACGCTGCAATACTTCTACGGTGTGCGTGAATTTGAAATTTACACCGTGTTGTTCGGCGTAGGGCGCGCCCTCGGCGTAACCGCTAACTATATCTGGGCGCGCGCGTTAGGACAGCCGATCGAACGACCGAAATCAGTCACGACCGCGCAAATGGAAGACATTGTAAAGCAGCAACAGGCGCAGCCCGCATAGCGTGGGAAGTTGGAATCAAAAAAAACGGCGCGCTACGCGCCGTTTTTTGATTCATTGAGATTCATTGCGCTTGCAGCGTGTCAATCAAAAAGGCGTATTCAAAGGCGGTCTCTTTCATGAAGTCGTAGCGCCCCGAAGAGCCGGCGTGCCCTGCGTGGAAGTTAGTTTTGAGCAAAAGCAGGTTGTCGTCTGTTTTGAGCTCGCCCAGTTTTGCCGCGAACTTGGCGGGCTCCCAATATCCTACGCGCGGATCGTTAAAGCCGCCCGTCAGTAGGAAGTGTGGATACGCCGTACGGCGGAGGTTGTCGTAGGGCGAATAGGACATCATATAGTCGTAATGTTGTTTTTTGGCGGGGTTGCCCCATTCGTCGTATTCAAGCGTGGTCAGCGGGATGGTCGGATCGCTGATCGAGTTGACCACGTCTACAAACGGGACTTTAGCGATGACCGTTTTGAACAGATCGGGGCGCATGCTCGCGCTGGCTGTGACCAACAACCCGCCTGCGGAGACGCCATAGATCGCCAGTTTCTCTTTCGACGTGAATCCCAGTTCGATCAGGCGTTCGGCGCTGGCGATGAAATCGGTAAATGAGTTCTTTTTATTCAAGACTTTCCCCTGCTCATACCATGTGCGTCCTAGATCTGAACCGCCGCGCACATGCGCGATAGCGAATACAAACCCACGCTCAAGCAGGCTGATGCGGCTGGGCGAGAATGCGACGTCTAAGTTTGCGCCGTATGCGCCGTAGCCGTGCAATAAGGCGGGATTAGAGTGGTCTCGTTGAAGCGTCTTTTTGTAAGCGATCGAGATGGGAATCTGCGTTCCGTCTGCGGCGGCGGCGAAGATGCGTTCGGTCGCGTAATCTTCTTTACGATAGCCGCCTGAGACGCGATCTTCTTTCAATACTTCCCAGGCGCCGCTGTCCATGTGATACGCAACGGTCGAAGGCGGCGTGATGAGCGATGAATAGTGAAAGCGCAAGATATTTGTCTCGAAGGTGAAGTTGTTTTCCAGTTCGACGTAATATGCCGCTTCCGAGAATTGCGTGTAGCGAGCGTCATTGAGATTGTCCGGCGCGCAGATGCGAATCTGTTGCAAGCCGCCTGTCCGCTCATGGATGACGATATGATTTGCGAACGAGGAGACGCCCTCGACCAGCGTATCTTCGCGATGAGGGATGAGCGTTACCCAGTTATCTTTGCCGGGCTTTTCGACCGGCGCAAGGCTGACCTTGAAGTT
>BQMV01000183.1 GCA_022181005.1 Anaerolineaceae bacterium
ATTGGCGGTGGAAGGCGTGGGTTACCGCGCCGAAATAGACGGCAAAGCGCTGATGTTGTACGTCGGTTATTCTCATCCCGTCAAGGTAGAGGCGCCGGAGGGCGTCTCGTTTGAGGTAGACCAGAAGACGCGCCAGATCAAAGTGATGGGGTACGACCGCGAAGTTGTCGGTCAGACCGCGTCGGAGATTCGCGGCGTGCGCCCGCCGGAACCGTATCACGGTAAAGGCATTCGCTACCTGGGCGAAAAAGTTAGGCGCAAGGCTGGTAAAGCTGCGAAAGGAGCGAAGTAAACAATGGCAAAAAATACTCGTGCTGCCGCTCGCGTGCGTCGTCATGCGCGCGTGAGAAAGAACGTGACTGGCACAACGGAGCGCCCGCGCTTGAACGTCTATAAAAGCCTCTTTGCGATTTACGCGCAAGTCATTGACGACAGCGCAGGGCACACGCTCGTTTCCGCCTCGACGGTGGATCGCGATTTGCGCGAAAAAGCAAAAGGCATGAAAAAATCTGAGCAGGCGAAATTAGTTGGGCAGGCGATTGCTGAACGCGCCAAGAGCAAAGGCATCTCTTCGGTTGTGTTTGATCGCGGCGGTTTCCGTTATGTGGGCCGCGTGAAAGCGCTGGCTGATGGCGCGCGTGAAAACGGCTTGCAGTTTTAGTCTTTTGTGGAGCAGTAAATGGCAGAATACAATAAAAATCAACAGAATTTTGAAGATCAAGACCAATTCGAAGAGCGCGTGATCGAGATTGCCCGCGTAGCGAAGGTAGTTAAAGGCGGGCGTCGCTTTCGTTTTCGCGTAACGGTCGTGGTCGGCGATAAACAAGGAAACATCTCGATGGGCGTGGGTAAAGCCAACGCCGTGCCGGATGCGATGCGTAAAGCATCTAGCCGCGCTCGCAAAGCGATGAAAACGGTCAGCCTGTCTGGAACGACCATCACGCATGCGGTGGTGGGCAAAGTTGGCGGCGCGAAAGTTATGCTTAAGCCGGCGTCGCCGGGCACCGGCGTAATTGCGGCGGGCGGCGTGCGCGCAGTCCTCGAGGTGGCTGGCGTGCGCGACATTCTCACCAAGTCGCAAGGCAGCGCGAACGTATTGAACGTCGTCTTAGCCACGTTTGACGCGCTTGAACAGTTGAAACAACCGCACGTGGAAGCCGCTCGACGCGGCAAAAACGTGAATGAGTTGAAGCCGTTCTGGGAGCGGAGGAAGCAACATGCCTAAGAAAGACTCTCAAGATAAGGCGATCTTTGTAACCTTGGTGCGCAGCCCTATCGGTTACACTAAAGACCAAAAAGAAACGGCGCGCGCGCTCGGACTGCGCAAATTGCAGCAGACTATCGAGCATCGCGATACGCCAGCCGTGCGCGGCATGATCAACAAGATCGCGCATCTGGTTCAAGTGGAAGACGCAGGATAAACGATGAAACTTCATGATTTAGCCCCAAACCCGGGCGCCAAAAAGGATCGAAAACGCGTCGGACGCGGCATTTCCGCTGGACAAGGCAAAACCGCCGGTCGCGGCACGAAAGGACAAGGCTCGCGCTCCGGCGAAGGCGGCAACCTCTATCGTCAAGGCGGAAATCTTCCGTTCTATCGCCGCTTGCCGTTCATGCGCGGGCAGGGATTCACCCCGCTCAGCCGTGCGACGTATAACGAAGTGAATTTGGATCAATTATCTGCCGCGTTCAAAGCGGGCGCAGATGTGACCCCCGAAACGCTGGAACAAGCCCGCCTGTTGCGCGACTCGAGAAACCCGATCGTGATTTTAGGACGCGGCGAGGTCGGCGTGGAACTGAAAGTTCGAGCGCATCGCGTTAGCGCGAGCGCAAAAACAAAAATCGAAAAAGCCGGCGGAAGCGTCGAATTGATCGTTCCTTAAGCGAAACGAGAGATATTGCATCATGGCTGAAAAAAAACCATCCGCTTGGAGATACCTGTGGAAATCAGAAGACATCCGTCGAAAACTGTTAGTTACAATCGGGCTGTTGTTGCTGTTTCGTGTGGCAGCGAACGTGCCTGCGCCGGGCGTAAACCGTGAGGCGTTGACGGCTTTCTTCCAGTCGCAAGCCGCCCAAGGCGGCTTTATCGGATTTCTGAATATGCTCTCCGGCGGCACGATCGCTAACTTCTCGCTGTTATCCATGGGCGTGTATCCGTACATTACCGCTCAGATTATCTTACAACTGTTGATCCCGATTATTCCTTCATTGCAAAAACGCATGGAGGAAGACCCGCGCGAAGGTCGTCAATGGATGGAGAAATGGACCTATTATCTGACTGTCCCTATGGCGGCGCTCTCGGCGATCGGACAGATTAATATCTTTAACTCGCTCGCCGCGCAACCCATCCTTCCATTTGGCTTTAGCGGGAGTTTATGGCTGCCATCGGTGACCACGTTGTTGGTTATGACGGCTGGCACAATGTTCGCCATCTGGCTTGGCGAGCTGATCTCGGAATATGGCGTACGCGGACAAGGCTTATCGCTGATCATCTTTGCGGGCATTGTCGCGGAGATTCCTCGCAACGTGCAAACCCTCTTGTTGGACGAGCAGAATCGTTGGGTATTATTAGCCGCCATGCTGATTGTGATCCTCATTACTGTGGTTGCCATTGTCTACGTGCAGCAAGGACGGCGCAATGTGCCCATCATGTTCGCGCAGAAGAGCCATGTTTTTTACGCGATACAGCGCGGCCGGTCGGTGCGCACGCCCCAGCCGTTCCTGCCTCTGATGGTAAACCTCGCCGGTATGATTCCGCTGATCTTCGCAGGCGCGCTCCTGCAATTTCCCGCTATTGTGGCAAGTTACTTCATCTCTTCTGAAACGAAGTGGGTGAGCGATTTTGCGACAAGCGTTACGCTTTTCTTCAATCAAACGGGAAGCGGATCGTGGGGATACTGGACATTGTATTTCTTCATGGTCGTTACGTTCACCTATTTCTACACGACGGTGCTTTTCGACCAACAAAACTACGGCGAAAACCTCAAACGCCAGCGCGCGCAGATTCCCGGCGTGCCGGAAGGCGCGGCGACGCAGCGGTACTTGAGTCGCATTCAGAGCCGCATCACGCTTCCGGGCGCGCTGT
>BQMV01000184.1 GCA_022181005.1 Anaerolineaceae bacterium
TCTTCCGATCTTTTGCGATCATCTCTACGAGCAACAGCCCCATAATCGGACCATCGCCTTCTGGGATGTGTTTCTTAAATGAGATCCCGCCCGATTCCTCGCCGCCGATCAATACATCTTCTTGCATCATATAATCTGCAATGTGATTGAAACCGACCGGCGTTTCATATAGCGGCAAGTTATAACGTTGCGCAAGGCGATCTAACATACGCGTTGTGGAGACGGTGCGCACGACCGCGCCCGTCCACCCGCGTTGTTCTACAAGATATTTGAGCGAGAGCGCCATGATCTTATGCGGATCAACGAATAAGCCATGTTCGTCCATCGCGCCGATGCGGTCTGCGTCGCCGTCAGTTACGATGCCAAACGCGCCTATTCCTGCGCTGATGGCGGAGGTAAGCGCGCCGAGATTTTTTGCGATCGGTTCGGGATGAATGCCCCCGAAACCGGGGTTCATCTCTCCGCGAATCTCTGCGATTTCACAGCCCGAACCTTGCAGGAACGACTTGATCACGCCGCGCCCCGAACCGTACATTGCATCTACAACGAAACGTTGAGGATTGTCTGCGATGATGTTCGTGTCAATAAGCGTTCGCAAGTGATCGAAGTAGGCGGGCAATGGATTGAACTTTTGGATCAAGCCTGTTGCGCGCGCTTTCTTGAAATCCATCAAGTTAGGTCCGCGCGCCTGTTGTTCGTTATCGGTGATGTAAATTTCCACGCGACGACATTGTTCAGGCAGAGCGGATCCGCCGAACGCGCCCTTTAATTTGACTCCATTATAGCGCGGCGCGTTGTGCGAGGCGGTGATCATAATGCCTGCGATGGCGCCGTTCTGTTTTACCGCGTACGAGATCGCCGGTGTAGGCGAATCGGATTGGGCGAGCAAGACGGTGAATCCGTTAGCTGCAAGGACGCGCGAGACTTCACCGGCAAAACGATCTGAGAGAAAGCGGGTGTCGTATCCGACGACAACCTTTTTGGGGTCGAGGGCATGTTCGGATCTATGCGATACGTTCCAGTGTTCCGAGCCGACCGCGTCTGCGATGGCTTGCGCGACGATGCGTAGATTGTCGAATGTGAATGTGTCGGAGATCACGGCTCTCCAACCGTCGGTTCCAAAGTGGATGGGCATACGGGTTCCTTTTTTCTGTGCGACGAGTCGCGCTAGATATGAGAGATTAAGGCGTTGAGGAGGCTTTAGGTGTGGCTTGCCAGTTAGGGATGGGCGTGGCGGTGACGAGCACGCCTTGAATCATCCAACCGTCCACGCGCACGTCGTTGACGTTGGCGAATACATGCACCCAGACTGTGCCATTAACGTCTTTAAAATCATTGGGGACGATAGTAACAGTGGCTCCGTTGCTTAAAGTTGCGATTACTTTTCCGCCCGGCTTTTCACGGATAAAGGCTCCGCCGCCTTCTGCTGCGCGAATTTGGGCGATGATAGGAGTCGGTTCAGCCGTGATGGTGGATGTCGCCGTTTGCGTAGAGACGGCGCTGGCGGTTTGCGTAGGGCGCGGCGTGTGTGAGGCGTGGCGCGTGGGAACGCCGATGAATACGGTGGCAGTCGGCGTTTGTGGAAGCGCGGCGGTCGGAGCCAGCGCGAGGGTGGCGGTTGCTTGTGGGGTTGGGGTAGACGAAGGCGCGCTCAGACCGGTTTGAGTTCCAACCCATTGGCTAAAGCCGGTTAAGGAAATGATCGGCAGCAGAATGACGACAAGCGTAATTCCTGTCAGTAAAATTCCGCTGAATGTGATCGGGTAGAAGCGCAATAGGAAAAGCGTGATGATCGTGAAGAAAGTTGCCCAGGCGAAGTGAATTATGAAGACCAGTAAGCCTTGGGGCCAAAGCCCCGAGTTAATTACGCCGCTTCCTAAGCCGAACCCCGACGCACATAACGGCGTGAGCAATACAGATGAGATTAACGCGCTGGGCAGGTAAGGCAAAGTTTCAGATCGTACAAAGGAGATTGTGAAGAGGATTGCGCCGATGGCGAGCACGACGAAGCTGGGCCACCACAAACGACTGAACGTAAGGGCTTCGTTTGTGGTGAGCGGGCCGAAGGCTCGTGTGGCGAAACCGGCGAGTAATCCGCTTAGAAAGATAAGCGCTGCGCTTAAGACTAGAGCGGCGAGTGTTTGTATAAACAGACGGAACGAGCCCGCAATGGCGGCGAGCGAAAGTCCGATCCATGGCGTGAGCACGGGCGCCACGAGGATGCCGAAGAAGATTAACGCTAATGAATTGATGGAGTAACCCACGCCGAGGATGGCGCCGGCGACAAGCGAAAAAAGGAATAATTCATAAGAAGGGTAAGCGCGGCGGGCAAGATGAGTAAATAATGCTGCGCGACCGGTTTCATCGGCGGGAAAATAAGCTCGACGCAGAGTTTGTCGTCTGCGCGCGCGGGCAGAGACGAACTCTTGCTCTGAGTCATCGGGTTGCGACGAATGGCGATCCATGCGCATCAATTATACAGGGTGAGCGAGGCTTATGGGGAGATGCGTAAAAACCGGCGCTATGTTGTTATTGACACGCCTCTTTCATCGTGTATAATCTTGTGCGCGCAAGCGGCTCCGTAGCTCAATTGGCAGAGCAGTTGACTCTTAATCAATTGGTTGAGGGTTCGAGTCCCCCCGGAGTCACAGTCGCTTCGTCAGCCTCCTGTACAGGAGGCTGACGCGTTTCGGTAGGGCGGCGGCGCAATTGAATAGATTGAGTCTGCGCGCCGATTTCCCTTATAATCTATGGAAAGCGCGGCGTCTTTGCCGTGCCTGAAAGGATATGAACAATCATGGCGAAAATACTCGTGACGGGCGGGGCAGGTTTTATCGGGTCGCATGTGACGGACCTGTTTATCGAGCAGGGTTTTGAGACGGTTGTGGTTGACAACTTTTCGAGCGGACGCGCGTCCAGCCTTAATCCGCGCGCGAAAGTATACGAGATGGACATCCGTGACGCACGCTTGCGCGAAATCTTTGAGGCGGAACAGCCCGATTTTGTCAGCCACCATGCGGCT
>BQMV01000185.1 GCA_022181005.1 Anaerolineaceae bacterium
CATCGCCGATATGATCGCGCTCAAACTAGTCGGCAAAGATGGATTCGTGCTGACTGAATCGGGCTTCGGCGCAGACATCGGCATGGAGAAATTCTTCGATATCAAATGCCGCTACTCCGGGCTGATACCGCAAGTCGTCGTGCTGGTCGCCACAATTCGCGCGCTTAAGATGCACGGCGGCGGACCGAAAGTGGTGGCGGGCAAACCGCTCCCAGCCGAATACACCGACGAAAACCTCGATCTACTCCGCGCCGGCTTGCCTAACCTTGAACGGCATATCGAAAACGCGCTCAAGTTCGGCGTGAACGTGGTCGTAGCGGTCAACTCGTTTATTACCGATACCCCCGCCGAAGTGGAGTTAGTGCGCGCGGCTGCTTTGAAGATGGGCGCAACGGATTCGGTCGTCACCACGCACTGGGCAGACGGCGGCAAGGGCGCGAAAGCGCTGGCAGAGGCAGTGGTAAAAGCCGCTGAAATGCCAAGCCGCTTCGAGTTCCTATATGACGCGGAGAGTCCCATCAAAGAGAAAATCGAGACGATCGCTGCCCAAATCTATCGCGCCGACGGAGTAGATTACACGCCCAAGGCGGAAGAACAGATCGCGCGTTATATACGTTTGGGGTTCGATCGGCTGCCTATTTGCATGGCGAAGACTCATCTTTCGTTTACAACTGATCCTACGAAGAAAGGCGCGCCAACGGGATTCCGTATTACCGTACGAGAAATTCGCGCAAGTGTGGGCGCGGGCTTTCTCTATCCTATTCTCGGCGATATGCGCACAATGCCAGGCTTGCCTACGCGTCCCGTCTTTTATGACGTAGACTTGGATTTGAAGACCGGCAGGGTGATGGGGCTGATCTAGCCCATTATGCAAAGAGGCGTCGCCCGTAACGATTAATTTCGCTTAGGGCGACGCTTCTCGTTTATTAACCCAGTAAATTTCTCCCGCTTCTAACTTAACGATAACTTTCAAATCTGCGATCTCTCTCAACAATTTGGGCGGGACGACGCTTCTATAGATGCTGTTGGGGAGAATCCAAATAATATAGCCGGGTTGGTCGTGGGGCCAGCCTGCGTAGGTTATTTTAATTTCATCCGGATCCATCGTGAACGAACGCGGCATCAGCGGCGAAGCGCGGCGCGTAAAAAACCACACAGCGTCAGTGTAATTGCTATATAGCGTCGCCGACGGTTCGTTTTTTGCAATCTCTTGCATTTTCCCGACGATCGGATTCTCGTGAAAAGCGCGGTTATTATATACATTGTAGCCGCTAGCCTCGCCGTTGATGCGAGACGTCGAAATATATTTCACGAGACTCCAACCGGGGTAAAGCGCCAGCCATAAAGCGAACAGCGCTATGCCGATTCTCCGAGCGTTGAAACGATCCCGCTTCCAATGGGATAAAACCAGCGCGTCGAAAACGGCAAAGAATATGATCAGCACAAGCGCGAGCAAGCCCACATAATAGCGGTCAGAAAATAGATCAACATGATCTTCGGTAGTGACCGAATACATCAACCCAAGAATTGTCCACGCACAAAAGACCCACGAGACGAACGGGATCGGCTGCATCATCGTCCGCGCAAATATTTTCCAATTCTCCTTTTTATTGGTCAGAACCAGCGCCGCCGCCGCGCCGCCGACTACGATCCACACATGATCGAAGAGCGGGCGTGCAAGCGGGTAATACGGTAAGAACCAGTGTAGAATCTTTGCCAACGACAAGCGCAAGTTTTCCAGTGGGTCAACGATCGAGCCGCTCACCCCCCAGAACGACCCATATTGACCGAGATTATGAAAGCCGATCCATAAGGCAATCGGCAACAGTGATAGCGCGCCAAAAACAAATCCTTCGCGAATGCCGCGCCAAATCTCCTTGCGATTCGCGTACAGGATGAAACATCCCCCCGCCGCGATGAGACTCGCGCCTAAATAACGTTGCAGCGGCGCCAACGCCGACATAGCGATCATCCACCCAAGCGCGCGGCGGGAACGCGTCTGAAGATACTCGGCTCCGGCAAACAGGAAGAGCGTCGAGAAAGTTACGAACAGCGGTTCAGATGAAATATTCGCATGGATACGAAGCGCCATATCGGATGTGAGGATGAACAAAGCGCCGAGGTACGAATACAGCGGTTTATGGGGAAAAGCATAATAAAGCAGCGCGCCATTAAGCAAAACATTTACAGCAAAGGCGGCGATATTCAGCCAGCCTCCGGCAAACAAAACATCCGCGCCGGTGATCCAACTCGCGCCTGCAATTTCCAGCGGATACAGCGGGGGCCACCACAACAGCGGACGCCCGGTATGATCAAAGAAGCCTTTGCCGTCTAACAGACTTTGCGCGACAGATAGATATTTCGTTGCGTCGGCTGAAACGCCCGGACCATATTTGGAGATAATCAGCGCCACGATCAACGCTCCAGAAAGCGCAAGCGCGAGCAAAAAACAAGCGTAATTCCTACTGATGGAATAATTCATTTAGGAGCTACGCAGTTGCGGACAGGATGTAGGCAAGATGTTTGAGGTAAGCACAGATAGCCTGGCGAATAATGATTGATTTGGCTTCAAACCAAGGAGTGCAGTTTTCAAGCGATAGACTTCCAGACGGACAAAAGCTCGGGTGGCTAAGACAATGTGGTTTCTCTGTGCAATCAACAAGCGGAATTGGCTGCGTTCAATACCCGCGTTCTGTTTAAAACCACGATGGCAAACTTCAATCTGCCAGGCATCCAAAGCATAAAACG
>BQMV01000186.1 GCA_022181005.1 Anaerolineaceae bacterium
GTCCAGTGTGCAACGCACGGACGCAAATCGCAACGCGCACCTATGGGGCATTGTCGGCGAACAGAAGGAAGCCGCGTTTGCCGCAAAAAAAGTTATCCTCACCGCCGAAGAGATCGTAGCCGAATCGGTTATTCGTTCCGACCCGAACCGCACAATCATCCCCGGCATCGTGGTTAGCGCGGTGTGTCATGTTCCATTCGCCTGCCACCCCAGTTATGCGCAAGGCTACTATGATCGCGATAACGAGTTCTATCTCACATGGGACAAGATCAGCGCCTCGGCGGAAGCGACAAAGCAATATCTTGATGAGTGGGTGTACGGCGTAAAAGACCGCGACCAATATTGGCAAAAACTCGGCGCAGACATCCACAAACGGCTTGCCATTCTCAATTTAATGAGCGAGCCGATCAACTATGGAAAGTATTAACGCGACACAATACGGATGAATTACTTCGATCTCAACGGCGCGGGTCAGCCGCTGCATTTTCTGCACGCCAACGGTTACCCGCCGGAGTGTTATAAGCCATTATTTGATCTCTTAAAACCGCAATATCGCGTTTTCGGAATGCTTCTTCGTCCGCTATGGGAAGGCTCGCATACAGACGAAATTCGAGACTGGCAGCCGTTTACCGATGACTTACTGCGCTTCCTCAATGAGCGCGAAACAGCGCCCGTAATCGGAGTCGGGCATTCCATCGGCGCGATCATCACCCTACGCGCGGCAATACGCCAACCCGACAAATTCAGCGCTTTGATCTTAATTGATCCTGTCCTCTTTACGCCGTTTCGCATGCGTTTATGGGCGCTCGTCAACGCTCTCGGCTTGGGCGATAGACTGCATCCGCTCATTGCGGGAGCAAAAAAACGACGGCGCACATTTAATAATCTAGAAACTGTATTCAAAGGCTATCGCAAGCGAAACGTCTTTCGCTACTTCAGCGACGAAAATCTGCGAATTTACATCGATGGAATAACGCGCAAAACAAAGGATGGGTACGAATTGGTCTACTCGCCGGAATGGGAAGCGCAAATCTATCGCACGGGCTTGCAAGACTTCGACCTATGGCGCGCTTTACCCCAACTCGACATTCCCATTCTCTTCCTGCGCGGTGCAGAAACCGACACCTTTCTGGAGGACGCGGCAAGGCTGATACAACGGAAACAGCCGAAGGCGCGAGTCGAAGCGCTGCCGAAGTCTACACATCTGCTGCCGGTGGAACGCCCTAAAGAAGTCGCCGGCATTATGCAATCATTTATCAAAGAGGTTTTATGAGCGAGATGCGCTACTCATCCGCCGAATTAATGATCGTCAACGCCGCGCGTCTATTGCGCGACGGCGACGTGGTCTTTGTGGGGGTCGGGCAACCGAATCTGGCGTGCAACCTCGCCAAGCGGACGCACGCACCCAACCTTGTAATGATCTACGAAGCGGGCGTGATCGGCGCGGAACCTGCGCGCCTGCCGCTTTCGATCGGCGATCCGACTCTAGTGAGCGGCTCATTATCTGTCGTAAGCATGTACGATATTTTTTCAAATTATCTTCAACGCGGCAACGTAGACGTGGGCTTCATGGGCGGCGCGCAAATTGACAAATACGGCAATATCAATGCCACGGTTATCGGCGGGTATGATTCGCCCAAGGTGCGTTTGCCCGGCTCCGGCGGCTCGCAAGAGATTGCAGCGTGGGCGAATCGTTGCTATATTATGACGCCGCATCAAAAACGCCGCTTCCCTGAAAAAGTGGAATTTATGACCTCGGCAGGCTTCATCGGCGGGCGCAACGATCGTAAAAAAGCCGGCTTACGCGGCGGCGGTATGCTCGCCGTCGTCACCGACATCGGTGTGATGGAACCCAACGAAACAGGCGAAATGACTCTAACGCAACTACACCCCGGCAAAACGGCGGAAGAAGCGCAGGCAAACACCGGCTGGGATTTAAAAACCGCCGCGCGCATCGAGACGACTCATCCGGTTACCGCAGACGAACTCCGTATCCTCCGCGACGAACTCGACCCGACAGGCATCTATTTAAAAAGCGGGGGGTAATCTTGAAACGAATTTTTCTGACAGCCGACAAGTCGCGTCTGCGAGCGGGCTGGCGTTTGGCGCTTCAGACTATTCTCGCGTTCCTATTTTTGGCGGGCGCTGGAATACTCATTGGGGGCGCGCTCTACATAACTTCTCCCAGCTTGATTGAGGGATTTACAAACTCATCCACGCCAGCGCTGATCATTGGCGTAGGTCTAATCATTTTGCTTACACGCAGTCGGCGCGAGCAACAGCCTAAAAATACATCGGCTATAGAGTAGCCCAATCGTCTCAATTCCATCATAAGCAAGCGTAAAAATTAAGAAACGTTCATGATTCTGTGATATAAAATCTTCTGCTTTTTCAAACAAGGTTGTTTGCTTAGGAGAAACATGAACATCAAGAATTTTGGACGACTTATCCTTCTCAGCGCTCTGACGCTGTCGGCATGCGGAACGGCAACCGTCGCGCCTTCAGCCGAACCGACGACGGGACCCGATCTCGCGCTGACTGTCACCTCGCAAGCGCAGATTTTCAAAGCGTTGACGCAAACCGCGCTCGTCCCTCAGATCGGAAGAGCACACGTCTGAACTCCAGTCACGTGGCCTTATCTCGTATGCCGTCTTCTGCTTGAAAAAAAAAAACAAACACCAACTGACATCACTTAACTCAACATTCGCTCATATACTGTGTTCTGCACATACCAGCACACGCACC
>BQMV01000187.1 GCA_022181005.1 Anaerolineaceae bacterium
CCGTGATCTACACTCTCTCCCTACACGCCGCTCTTCCGGTCTGGTTTCGTCGTTAAGCGGCGCAAAAATCGAAATGGACGCTTGGGGATTAGATATGGTCCTCACTTCGTCGCAAAAATGCTTGGCGCTTCCACCGGGGCTGGCGCTAGGAGCCGTCTCAGACCGCGCCATGGAAAAAGCCAAATCGGTCGAGAATCGCGGCTGGTACTTCGATTTTCTACGCATGGAAAAGCATCGTCTAAAAGATTCATCGCCCGCTACCCCCGCCATGTCGCTCATCTTTGCGCTCGACCTCCAACTCGACCGCATCCTCGCCGAAGGACTCGAACAACGTTTCGCGCGTCATTCTGCGATGGCGAAGCGCGTGCAAGAATGGGCAAGCATGCACGATCTGGAAATGTATGCGCCGGAAGGCTATCGTTCTCAAACGGTGACGACTATCAAAAATGACGATAACATCAACGCTCCCGACTTGAACGCTTTCCTTAAACCGAAAGGCATGCGCATCGCCGGTGGATACGGTCCGATTAAAGCCTCCACGTTCCGCGTCGCACACATGGGCGAAACTCAAATGACCGACATTGAGGATTTGCTCGTCGCCATGGAAGAATACACGCACAAAGGCTAAGCGCCAGCGCGCAAGCGCAAAATCAAAGCCTGATAAGTTGTCGCTTATCAGGCTTTTCTATTTATAATCAGGCTATATGGATACGAACTCCGCTCTCTTTGACCTCTCGCTTGAAACGCTGATCTACGGCGGCGACGCCATGGGACGCTTACCCGACGGTCGCGCCGTCTTCGTCCCGTTTGGAGCGGCAGGCGAACGCGTCCGCGTCAGATTGATCGAAGAGAAGAAGAACTTTGCGCGCGGAGAGATCGTCCAAATCCTCGAACCTTCCGCCGACAGGATTCGACCTCGTTGCAAACATTTCGGCGAGTGCGGCGGTTGTCATTACCAACATCTTACCTATGAAAAACAGCTCGCCGTAAAAACTGAAATTTTGACCGACCAACTTAAACGAATCGGTAAGATTGAACGTCCGCCCGTTCGACCGATGATCGCATGTCCAAATCCGTGGAATTATCGCAATCATATTCAATTCTCGTTGCATCCCAATGGGCGGCTCGGCTTTCAAGCGCCTGGTTCAAACAAAACCATCCCCATCGCCGAATGCCATCTCCCCGAACCTTCCATTGATCGCTTCTGGCGTTGCCTCGAATTCGAGCCTGAGACAAACATCGAACGCCTATCATTGCGCGCAGGAGATGACGACTTAATGCTCGTTCTCGAATCGGACTCGCCTGAGCCGCCTGAAATGGAAATCGAGGCGGGCGTTTCCGTTGCGCATATGTATCAAGAAAATTCCATCGTTATCGCAGGCAACGACTACATCGTCATCCGCGCGCTCAATCGCGACTTCAAAGTTTCCGCCGCGTCATTCTTTCAGGTCAATACAATCATGGCAGAGAAGATGACGGAATGCCTGCTCGCCTACCTGCCCGTCTCCGCGTCCACGACATTGCTCGATCTGTACTGCGGCGTCGGTTTCTTCAGCGCATTTTTCGCCCCAAAATGCGGACGTGTGATCGGCGTCGAGTCTTCTCCATCCGCTTGCGAAGATTTTATCGCGAATCTAAATGAATTCGACAACGTAGAATTATATGAAGGCGCAGCGGAAGAAATTCTACCCGCGCTAATCGGACAAATCGGCGCTTCGCCCTATGTCATCGTTGACCCGCCGCGCGCGGGCGTTGAACGTCATGCCTTAGACGCGCTCGTTCAATTACAACCGCAGCGAATCGCTTACGTTTCCTGCGATCCTTCCACGCTGGCGCGCGATGCAGCGCGGCTGATTCAAAACGGTTACGCGCTTAACGAGGTTATGCCGTTCGATCTGTTCCCGCAGACTTATCACATCGAATCCATTTCACTGTTCGAGCGATGAAACCAAGCATCGTCCCTCTCGGCGACTCGGCGGCTCTGATTCAGTTAGGAGAGACGATTCATCCCAGCGTCAATCAGCGCGTGCGCGCGCTGGCAAAACGCATAGAAGCCTCAGCCGTAAACGGTCTTATTGAAACCGTCCCCGCCTATACAACCGTGCTTGTACAATACGATCCACTCATGCTCTCCTTCGCGCAGATCAAAAATATTTTACAAGAAAAAATAGATCAAGCAGATGAATCTGCTTCGCGCAAGCCGCGCCTCCTAGAGATCCCCGTGCGCTACGGCGGAGACTATGGCGTCGATCTCGAAACGGTCGCACGCCATCTTCATCTCAGCGTCGCAGATATAATCCGTATCCACAGCGCCAAAATATACACCGTTTATATGATGGGCTTCACGCCCGGCTACCCTTACATGGGCGAACTCGATAACGCCCTTATCATACCGCGGCTTGAAACGCCCCGCGCGCGCGTCGCGGCAGGCACGGTTGCCATCGCCGGCTCGCAGACGGGCGTCTATTCCGTCGAATCGCCCGGCGGCTGGCGGCTGATCGGTTGGACTCCGCTGACACTATTCGACGCGAAGTCTGAATCGCCGTTCCTGTTTTCACCGGGCGATGAGGTGAAGTTTGTCGAAGAAAGGTAAACGGGCTGCGCGCCCCGCCTGAATAATGTCCCTTGAGATTATCGAACTCTCCGGTCCCGCCACAATTCAAGACGCCGGGCGCGCCGGTTGGAAGAAATTCGGCGTATCGCAGTCTGGAGCGATG
>BQMV01000188.1 GCA_022181005.1 Anaerolineaceae bacterium
GCATACGAGATAAGGCCACGTGACTGGAGTTCAGACGTGTGCTCTTCCGATCTGTTTCGTTATGGCGTTCTCCGCCGGCTGAGCTCAATGAGCGACTGACCGCCACGGTGAAGGTCGTCACAGGCTTACCCGAGGGCGTATATCGCATTTCAGGGTCTTTGCCTAAATGACCAATGATCTGCACTTTATTCAATCCACGGCTCATATCGCTCTCCTGAGTTTGATCTTTTGCAAAGGCATCTGACAAAACGCCAAGCGCTTCGAGGCGCAACGCCGTTTAAGAAGCGACCAGCATATGGCGCATCACCGGCTCAAGAAAGCGGATGTTGCGCTCTAAAACGCCAGCCGCTTTCGGTTCCAGCGTTATATTAAGCAATACATATTGCCCTTCGCGCTGTTTACGGATGGGATAAGCCAGCCTACGGCGGCCCCAAACGTCCACTTTATCTACTGTGCCGCCAGATTCGGTGACCCAGCCTTGTACGCGTTCAACCGCGCTTTTAAAAGCAGTTTCATCCAATTCAGGTTGGACAATGCAAACCAATTCATAATTTCGCATGAGAGAGTTCCTCCTTTCCATGGGATTGCTCGCGTTCAAACCGTCGGTTTGCCGGGAGCGGAAAGGCGCTTTAGGCGCGCCTATTATTAAGCGGGCTAGAGTGTATCACAAGAAAGATAGAATGTGGAGGTTATAATTATTAAAAATGGAAATCCGTCGGATTTTGAAAACCTGACGGACCTTACGAGGAGCGCATGTTCGATCTTCCTAACAACGAAATAATAAAACTCTCAAAGGAGCATGTATTTTTTACTTGGTCAGCGCAGGCAAAAATTAATCCAATCGCGGTGACGCGCGCCAAAGGCGTTTACTTTTGGGACATGGACGACAAGCGTTATCTTGATTTTAATTCGATGACGATGTGCGTGAACATCGGTCACGGCGACGAGCGCATCATCCAAGCCATGCAGGAGCAGGCGGCGGAACTCCCCTACGCCGCGCCGGGTATGACCACCAAGATTCGCGCGCTCGCCGCCAAAGCAATCGCAGATATAACCCCGCATCAAGCCTTGACGAAGGTCCTGTTCACCCTCGGCGGCGCAGACGCCAACGAGAACGCAATTAAACTTGCGCGCGGATACACCGGGCGACACAAAATTCTGACGCGCTATCGCTCGTATCATGGCGCGACGGCGGGAGCGATGGCGGCGACCGGCGATCCGCGCCGCGTGGCATGGGAGCCGAATCTGATGACCGGCGTCGTTCACTTCCTTGATCCGTATCGCTATCGCTCCACGTTTCACCGCACGAACGCGGATATTTCAGAGGAAGAATTCGCGCGCGATTATTTGAATCATCTCGAAGAGATCATCCGTTACGAGGGACCCGAATCTATCGCGGCGATCCTGATGGAATCGGTGACCGGCACGAACGGAATCATCATCCCGCCAGAGGGATATATGCAAGGCGTCCGCGCATTGTGCGACAAATACGGCATCGTGATGATCGCTGACGAAGTGATGAGCGGATTCGGTCGCACCGGCAAGTGGTTCGCCATCGAACACTGGGACGTGACGCCGGACATCATCACTATGGCAAAGGGACTCACGTCTGCGTACGCGCCGCTCGGAGCGGTTGCCATGAAGCCAGAGATCGCCGCCGCGTTCAACGACACGCCGTTCGAAAGCGGATTAACCTACACATCGCATCCCGTTTCGCTGGCGGCGGCTGTTGCCAACATCCAAGCGATGAAGGACGATCAAATCGTCCAACGCGCGGCAGGCATGGGTCCGGTGTTGAAGCGGATGCTGAACGATCTCGGCGAAGCGCATCCCTCCGTTGGAGATGTCCGCTCAATAGGCTTATTCGGCATTCTCGAATTGGTCAAGGATAGAAAAACGAAAGAACCGATGGCGCCGTGGAACGAGTCATCGCCCGCGATGAACGCGCTCAGAAAATATTGTTTGGATCACGGCTTGTTTTTGTATACACATTGGCATACCGTGTTGATCATCCCGCCGTTGATTATTACCGAGGAACAACTGCGCGAAGGTTTCGAGATTCTAGGCAAAGCGCTCGAGATCGCAGACCGAGAAGTAAATTCCTGAAATGGGAAGCAAACCAACCTTTGATCGCGGGCTAATTCCGCCAATCATTCTCAGCATTTTTTCGCTGTTCGGAATTTGCCTCGTATTTCTAGTTGTGAAACTCCGCCCGTTTCGCGCAGCGATGCCGATCGAGAATACCAGCGCTTCTTTTCAATACCTATTAATCAGTACGGAATCGGGATTGGCGGCGCTAACTCCCGAACAGGAGCCGACCGCTAAAGCAACGTCCACCCCGCGCGACTCAGCATCGCCTACAAAGCCAGCCGCATCTACGCCGACCACCGCCTCGACCGCGCCGATCAACCCCGGCGTGTACGATGATACCGACGAACGCATTATCTACAGCGGCAATTGGACGCAAACTAAAACCAACAACGTGACGCTGCATGTTTCCAACACGCTCAACAATACAATAACGATCCGATTCATCGGCGAGCAGATTCGCATTTTCTATCAGTCGAGCGCGAGTTTGGGAACGATTCGCATCAACATTGATGGACTCGAATTCGACCTCGATGAGTCGGCGGACATCGTGGCGCAAA
>BQMV01000189.1 GCA_022181005.1 Anaerolineaceae bacterium
GTTGAAAGCGGACTCTTTCTCGTTGAAGGCATTCACCATGTAGGCGAAGCGGCGGAGGCGGGCTGGGAAATTCAATCGTTGTTATACGCGCCTGAAATACTGATAAGTGCGTTCGGTTTGGAGTTGGCGTCCCGGCTTGGCGCGAGAAGCCAGCCGATTTCGATCGAGGCGATGAAGTCGCTTGCCGGCAAAGAAAATCCGCAGGGGATTATTGCAATTGTCCGTCAGCGCCAAATGGAGATCGCCGATCTTCATTCTGTGACGGTTGCGATCGCATTGGTCGCTCCGCAAGACCCGGGCAATGTGGGGACGATCCTCCGCACAATGGATGCTGTTGGCGCGGAAGCGCTGTTCTTGCTCGATGGCGGCGTCGAGTTGTATCATCCGACGGCAGTTCGCTCCAGCATGGGCGCGCTATTTTGGATGCCGGTCATTTCAACCGCCTTTGATGACTTTCTGACATGGGCGCGTGCAGGAGCGTTTCAACTTATTGGGACCTCGGCTCGTGGGAGCGCAGATTATCGTTCGCTTGCGCCGCGCGCTCGTTGGGCGTTGATATTAGGGAGCGAGCAGAAAGGTCTTTCTCCTGAGCAACTGCGCGCTTGCGATGAGGTTGTATCTTTGCCCATGCGAGGACGCGTCAGTTCGTTGAACTTGGCGGTGGCGACAGGCGCGTTGCTGTATGCGTTAAACGCGCAGAGACAGGCGCGATAGCCTGTCTCTGCGATGTGGATGAGTGTTTGTTAAAACTCGTCTTCGTCGTCGTCCCAAAGATCGTCGTCTTCGCTTTCTTCGTCTTCCTCCCAGCCCTCGGCTTCATCCTCGTTCCAAGTGTCCTGATTGTCAACTTCGCCGCTGGGTTTGTACGTGGCGCAACCGGTATCAGGGTCTAGTTCTATAGCGGCGGCGCTGCAATAGCCTTCGTCTAGAAAGACGCAATCTACATAGTGGCATTTAATACGGGGCATTCTTTCCTCCTGAATTATGATTCTTTAATAAGGCGAACGATGGAAATGCCAAAAATTAACGTCATTGTTATCTGTGAAGTGACGCAAAACGGGCAATAAGATTTGAGCAAAGCAGCTTCCACATACACTAAATATAAGGTAAAGAAAAAGCCGGTGACTGAGAGAGCGAAGAAAAGCAACGGTCCGTTTTGTTGAAAGAAACCGGGCTTTCGTCCCAGCCATAAAACGGCGAGCAAGGCGAGGTAGCCTATTGCGCCGATGATCGCCACCGGAACGCCGTACACTTCAGAGTAGCGGCTGGCGTTTACTACAGAACAGCCTTGTGATCCGATGCACATATTATCGTTTGCCGTAATTTTGTAAATGGTCATGTAAATGGATACCAGCAGACCAATGAGCGTGAGCGCGGTTGTAACTTGTAAAAGACGTTTATTCATAGTTTCTCAGATGAGCCATGCGTTGATTTCTTGTCCGGCAGGCACGCATTTTACACCAGCGGGAATAATTAGTAAAGCGTTTGCGTTTGCCAATGCCGACAGGTTGCCTGAGCCTTGATGACCTGTAAGATAGGCTTGCCAGACGCCGTTTTCTTCTTGAATGGACGCATGCAGGTAACTTTCGCGCCCATCTGATCGAATCTCTTCTGCGCATCGCACGCGGACTTCCTGCCTGCGCGTGCCGCCCAAGCCGCTTAACTTTCCCAGCGCCTCGCGGACGAACGCTTCGAAGCCGACGAACGCCGAAACAGGATTGCCCGGCAAACCGATGAAAGGAATGCCTCGATAGGTGCCAAATGCAAGGGGTTTCCCCGGACGCATATTAACGCGCCAGAAGTCCATACTGCCGTCGGATTCGAGCGCCGCTTTTACGAAATCGTAAGCGCCTACGCTGACTCCCGCGGAAGAAAGGATTAGATCCACTTGTAGACGAGCGGCTTCGTCGAGCGTTGCTTTGACTGACGAGAAGTTATCCTTTGCGGCTCCGAGTTTGAGCGTTTCTGCTCCAGCAGATCGGATTAGCCCCGCCAACATATACGAATTCGAATCATGAATTTTACCCGGCGAGAGCGGAGCGTCTACTTCAAGCAATTCGTCGCCTGAGGAAAACAGCGCCACGCGCGGCTTGCGATAAATTGTGACGACAGCGATTCCGAGCGTGGCAAGCAAACCCAGCGCGCGCGGCGTAAGCGGATGCCCTGCACGAAGGGCGACTTCGCCTCGGTGGATGTCCATTCCTCGCGAGCGAATGTATGCGCCGACGGCGGCGGGCTTGAATATTTCAATGCGTTCTGGCGCAAGCGCGCCGGCGTCGCGGTTGTCGAAATCAGTATCCTCGACAGGGATTACCGCGTCGGCGCCGACTGGCATGTGAGCGCCGGTCATAATCCGTGCGGCTTCACCGGCGGCGATGAGCGCTGTCGAGACGGAGCCGGCTGGAATGTCGGCGACCACGCGTAGGCGGCGAGGCGAAGCGGAACTTGCTTCCGCCGTATCGGCTGCGCGGACGGCGAAGCCATCCATGGAAGAGTTATCAAAAGATGGGAGATCGTCTATTGCGAAAACATCTTCTGCGAGAATGCGACTCAAACAATCTGCCAGCGGCAGAGATTCAGTTGGTAAGGGTTGGAATTGAGCGAGTATGCGCGCCCGCGCATCG
>BQMV01000190.1 GCA_022181005.1 Anaerolineaceae bacterium
GCGAAGCAGAATAATCGCTTAAATTACTTATGCAAGAGGTCTATTATAAAACACTAAATTTGCAAGGGGCGGGCTAACTTGCTGTTTGCCATCTATGTTCCAATCATACGACTCTCCGCTCATGATAAGACGCGCACCGCATTCCGCTCTACGCGTCCCGCTCGTCGAGCCCGTTTGCCAGCCGGTATTTCTCGCGCACATCGTCTAGGCTGATTAAACTTCCATTTTCCTGCAAGAACCACTGTTCCCAGCCGTTGCAAGGCGCGCCGTTCATGTAATGACTGCCCGTTGCATGGATGCTTCCCTCAAAGCCGTCCACTGCGCGAAGTCGCGCATCCGCTTTTATAGTCGCAAAGCGAGAGCAGTCTTTCGCAAAAAACAGTTTTTGCCCGGCTTGCAGCAACCCATTCTCCACCAGCGTGGAAAACCTCACCCGCGGCGCCGTTTTTTTCACGTCGAAAATTCGCGGGTTAAATGTTTCCGGCTGAATCGCGTCTATGCGTTTTTGCGCCGCCTTTATATATTTTTCTTCCCTTTCCAAACCGATCCAATTCCGATGCAGGCGTTTCGCCACAGCGCCGGTCGTGCCGCTTCCAAAAAACGGATCGAGAACCGCATCGCCGGGCTTGCTGGAAGAAAGAATAACGCGATACAGCAAGGCTTCGGGCTTTTGCGTCGAGTGCGCCTTATCGCCGTTATCATCTTTGACTCTTTCCGAACCCGTCGCTAAAGACAACAGCCACCAATCGGAACGCATTTGCTTTTCTTCATTCAAGCCTTTCATGGCTTGATGATTGAACGTATATTTCGCGCCTTTGCCCGAACTCGCCCAAATCAACGTTTCATGAGCGTTGGTAAAGCGAACGCCGCGAAAGTTGGGCATTGGGTTGGTCTTGACCCAGATCACGTCGTTCAACAGCCAAAAGCCTAAATCTTGCATGATCGCCCCCACGCGAAAAATATTATGATACGAACCGATGACCCAGATCGAACCGCTCGGTTTTAAGACGCGCTTACAAGCCGTCAGCCATGCTTTTGTAAATTCATCGTAGGCTTGGAACGAATCGAATTTATCCCAACGGTCATCCACAGCGCGGACCTTGCTCATGTCCGGGCGATGCAACTCATTTTGCAATTGCAAATTATAAGGCGGGTCCGCAAAGATCAAATCGATTGATCTTTCAGGCAGAGCGTTCAAGTTTTCGACGCAATCGCCTTGCAGAATTTGGTTCAGGGGCAGTTTCATCTCTTCGCGTCTCCAGCCTCGATTATACGGCGGATTGACGCGGCGCATTCCATACATACACTGGATATTCAACGCCCGCGCGCCGAAAGCCAAACTTTTGATATAAATGCAACGATGAAAAATTATCGCTTTGCGTGTTCACGCTGAGTTTGCCCGCGCCGTATTCATTCAGCCGCGCGATCAGGTCCTCTAACAACCCGGAAGCCGCGCCGCGTCTTTGCGCGTCAGGGCAGACCGCCAATCGCGCGAGATGCGCCCGCCCACCCGCGCCCGTCGAAATCTGATAGCCAACCATGCGCCCATCCTCCTCCGCCGCCGAAGCGATTAACGCCTGCGAAAACGCCGCGCGCAAAGTCTCTTGCGAGTTTTGCCACAACGGCTCGAACGCAGCCGAATCAATGCGCGCAACAGCGGGCAGATCCGCCGCCTGCATAGCGCGGATATGAACTCGCCTCGCTTCGCGCCGCGCCTGCGGTTGGCGTTCCCGCTCAAGCGTTACGATCGTCTGAAGATTCTCAAATCCGCTCGCAGCGAGCGCGCTCTGAAACCACGGCTGAGTAACGATTGCCGCCGCGCGCCCTCCGCCCGCCTGAACGATCGTTTCGCGCGCCGTTTGCCATAAGCGCTCCCACGCCTGCTGCGAGTCCCACAAATTCGCAACGGCGAACCAGCGTATCCAAAACTGACGCGGCGCTTCCGGCGGACAAGCAAGCGCGGCGGCAATTTGCGCGCCTTCCGTCAACGTCCAATAGAACGGGCTCCCCAGCCAATCGAGCGGGTACCGCCAATCGAGATGGCGGTGCATACGCGCTTCTAAAGAGAGCAGATCCGATAACTGCCGACGGTCGGCGAGAACGGCTGGACGAACAAGAGCGGCGGTGAGCATGAAAAGTAAGAATCCCCTGCCTCAGTCCTCCGCAGCGAGGAGGGCGAAGCGGCTAGCGAAACAAGCCGATGCGCATCAAAAATTTCATAATGCGTTGGGTCAGCGTGGGCTTTTCCACCAAACGGAGCGAATCGTAAATGTCCATGCCGGTTTGGTTGACCTGCCCAAATTTCAAGTGGATATTGGCGGAGGCTTTGCGCACGATCGAGTGCATATCGCCTTCCCCGGCTTGCTCGAAGATGGATGCGGCGCGTTCGTATTCAGCCAGCGCCGCGCTCCATTGCTTCATGCCTTCGAGCGCGGCGGCGCGGTTGCTGATCGAAATTCCCTGGCGCTTCAAATCGCCGGCGTTTGCGAAAATCTCTTCCGTGCCTTCGGTCGCTTGCAACGCGTCGCCAGCTTTGCCGCCCTGCAACAGCGCCACGCTTTGATTGTTCTTCATTTCCGCCGCATTAAGCGGATCGCCGGCGTCTCGATACGCTTG